>VGRW01000053.1 GCA_016875225.1 Deltaproteobacteria bacterium | reverse complement strand
TCAACGCCTGGCTGCAGAACTTCCGCCGCGTCGTCACCCGCTGGGAGTACAAAGCCCAGAACTACCGAGCATTCGTCCAACTCGCCTGTATCTGCATCATGCTGAGACAATTTTGAGACTGCCTCTAGTATGGCCGACCTGCAACGGTGACCCGGGAGGTCGATGAGCGATGATTCGGCTCCTGACGCCCAAAGACGGCGAGCTCTTGCGCGGGTATCTGTACTTGGCGCTCTATGTACCGGAAGGCCAGGAACCGTTCCCGTTGGATGTGCTTCAGGAGCCGGCAGTCGCGCGATTCGTCGTTGGCTGGGGACGCGACGGTGACCTCGGGGTACTGGCGAGTGACTCTACTGGTAGTGACATCGGTTCTGCCTGGCTCCGCCGGTGGGCAGGCAGTCATCGGGGCTATGGATTCGTTGCCAACGACATCCCCGAGCTCAGCATGGCCGTTCGCCCCGCGCATCGTGGACGCGGAGTCGGCACGGTCATGCTTCAAGCACTTCTCGGCAATACGGACGAGCGCGGCTGGAGCGTCTCTCTGAGCGTGCACCGTAAGAATCCGGTGATCCGGCTCTATCAGCGCTGTGGATTTCGCGAGCATGAGGAGCACGGAGACTCCGTTACCATGCTCCGCCGACCACCCGAGAAGGATGCACGGGGCGGCCGAACAAGGTGTAGGAGCTGACGGTCGGCGCCGTGTGTCAGCTTGGGGCGCGGGCCGCAGTGAATCGCCCGCGGGTTCCCCGGAGGCTCGTTCGGTTGAGTCCCGCGCTTTGATCGAGCTTGCTTGCGTCCAGTAGTACGTGACGTCGAGCTCGTCTCGCGGTGCTTCTACGCATTGATCACTTCCGCGTTCTCGGTACTACTGCCGGTACCGCCGCGTCAGCAGATCCTGCCGCGTCTCGAGCGGGACTTCCTGACCGCGGATCCACATCCGCTCGGCCCAGGTGGTGACTTCGAGCGGGTCGCCGTTCCAGACCACCAGGTTCGCGACCGCGCCGGCGCGGATCGTCCCGGTGTCGGCAATGCCGAAGACCGCGGCGGGCACGCGCGTGATCGACGCGAGCGCCGCGTCGTAGGGCAGGCCGGCGGCGACCGCGTTTCCCGCCGACTGGCGCAGGCGGTGCGCGAAGTGGGGGCTGCCGAGGTCGGCGAGGATCACGCGCACGCCCGCAGAGTGCAGCAGCGCCGCGGAGTCGGGCCGACTGCGCAGCGCGCTGAAGCTCGAGGGCAGGTCGGCGAAGGCGTCGAGCGCGACTGGGATTTCGGCGCGCGCGAGCTCTCCCGCGACGAGCCACGCCTCGGCGCCGCCGACGATCACCACGCGCAGCGCGTACTCGTTCGCGAGCTCGATCACGGTGAGGATGTCGGAGGCGCGGTCGACTTCGACCGCGACGATCAGGTCGCGGGCGAGCGCGCGGTCGAGCACGTCGAGGTCGGCGGCCGAGATCGAGAGAGCGCGCAGCTTGTTGGTGAGGAAGGGGCCGCGGTTGCCGCGGTACAGGCGCGCGTCGGCGAGTGACTCGCGCAGGCGCAGGAACGAGGCGGCGCGCGCGCCCGCGGGCGGCGGGCCGGTGGCGGCGAGCGGCGCGCCGATCTCGACGCGGAGTGCTGCCGAGCCGCGGCGCAGCCACTCCTTCTCGGCCAGGTCGACCCAGGCGGCCTGGCCCGAGATCTGCCCGCCTTCGGGCATGACGAGGGCCGACGTGATTCCGCCCGCGCGCGCGATCGGCACGGTGAGCGAGGCGGGGTTCCAAGTGTCGGCCGCGCGCAGCGCCGCGCGAACCGGGTCGGCCGACGGGGGAAGCGTGGCCTCGACGCTCGCGGACTCGAGCTCGACGTCGAGCGTGCCCAGGCGCGTGCCCACCGCGACGAGCCCGGGCGTGATCACCATTCCCGACACGTCGATCACGGTCGCGCCGTCGGGCGGGCGCAGCTTTGCGCCCACGGCGTGCACGCGCGCGCCGTCGATAACGATCGTCGCGTTCTCGAGCGGCGGGCCCTGGCCGGTGTGGACGGTGGCGCCGACCAGCGCTATCGCCATCGCGAGCGCCTTCACTTCGCACCCCGCAGGCCGAGCTCGAAGTCGGAGCGCGGCGGGCCGGGGTTCGCGCGCTCGTACACGCGCCGGCCCTCGATGTAGACCTGCTCCGCGCGGGTATACACCGAGAACGGATCACCCGACCAGACCACCAGGTCCGCGTCCTTGCCCGGCTCGAGCGTGCCGACGCGCGCGTCGACGCCGAGGATCCAGGCGGGGTTCGCGGTGATCCAGCGCAGCGCGGCCTCGCGCGACACCGCGATTCCCGCGCGACTTCCCGCGGCCATCGCCTTGGCGGCCTCCTGGTTCAGGCGCTGGATGTCGTAGGGCGAGTCGGAGTGCAGCGCGACGCGCACGCCCGCCTCGTCGAGCAGCGCGGCGTTCGCGGGCACCGCGTCGACGAGTTCCATCTTCAGGCCCGCCCAGTCCGCCCAGACCACCGCGCCCACCCCCGCCTGCGCGAGCCGGTCCCGGATCTTGTACGCCTCGACCGCGTGGTGGAACGCGCGCGGCGCGGTGCCGAACTCGGCGAACAGGTCGAGCCGCACCAGCATCTCGTCCGCGCGGTAGCAGTGGTTCTGCGCCAGGATCTCGCCGGCGAGCAGCTTCGCCAACGCGTCGCTCGCGAAGTCGCGCGGCTTGCCGGCCTCGACGCGGTAGGCGCGCGCGTTCTCGAGCTTCTGGCGCAGCAGCGCGACCTCGGCCATTCGCGTCTGCGGCTCCGCGCCCTTGGCCTGGCCGTACAGACGCATCGGGTTCTCGCCGCAGGCGAGCTTCATCGTCGTGGGCGCGCCGGGCATGCGCATCTCGCGCGCCGAGAGCGCGGGCACGAGTCGCAGCGTCACGCCCTGCCCGCCGACCAGATTCGCCGAGCCGGGCAGAACGTGGATCGAAGTCACGCCGCCGGCTAGCGCGCGCTCGATCGCGGGGTCCTGCGGCCAGAACGAGTGCTCGGCCTGGATGTCGGGCTTGAACGGCCCGGTCATCTCGTTCCCGTCTGCGTTCGAGGTGGTCGCGGGCATCGAGTACACGCCCAGGTGCGAGTGCGGGTCGATGATCCCCGGCGTGATCCAGCGCCCGGCGACGTCGATCGCCTCGACTCCCGCAGACGCGGCAAGCTCCGCGCCGACCGCGGCGATCCGGCCGTCCCGCACCAGCACGTCGCCGCGTTCGATCGTGGGGCCGGCCGCGGTCATGATCGTCGCACCGCGAAGCAGGATCGGCGCAGCCGCGGGCGCCGGCTCGACCGGCGCGCGGCTCGCGGCGGCGGGGACCGACTCGCTCTTCAGCGACGCAAGACCGCCGCAGCCGAGCGCCGCGACCGCGAAGACCAGAAGTGCCGTCACCCCCCGGAGCATCGGCGCGATTCTAGCGCCGAGCGCGCGCGGAACGAGGCGCGCCCTTCCTAGTTCCGGCCGGTCTCTTCGAGCCAGCGCGAGTGGGACTCGGCGAGCGAGCGCACGAGCTCGGGCTGCTCTGCCGCCAGATCGCGAAGCTCGGTGCGGTCGGCCTCCATGTCGTAGAGCCGCCACGCGAGCGGCTCTCTCTCGCTGTCCCAGACGAGCTTCCACTTGCCGCGGCGCACGGCGCGGTTTCGCGACCACCGCCAGAACAGCTCCGCGGGCGGCTCGACCGTTCCGCCGCGCAAGAGCGGCGCAAGGCTTCGGCCTTCGAGATTCGCGGGCGACTCCGCCCTTGCGAGCTCGAGCAGCGTGGGCGCGACGTCGATCACGTGGCCGATCTGGCCCGTCTTCGCGTTCGGCGCCACGCGCCCGGGCCAGCGCACGATGAACGGCGTGCTGATCCCCCCCTCGTCGACCCAGCTCTTGTAGCGGCGAAACGGCGTGTTCTGCGCCGAGCCCCAGGCCGGCCCGACGGAGGTGTACGTGTCGACGAGGCCGGGCTGCGCGGTCGGATCGCGTCCGCCCGGCTCCTCGGGCGAGCCGCCGTTGTCGGACAGGAACACGACCACGGTGTCGTCGGCGATTCCGAGCGCGTCGAGCGTCGCGAGCACGCGGCCGATGCCCTGATCCATCCGGTCCACCATCGCGGCGTAGGTCGCCATGCGCAGGTCTTCCCACTCCTGGTTCGCGTCAGCCCACGCGTAGCTCTGCGGGTCGGTGGGAGCGAGCGCCCAGCGCGGGTCGAGCAGGCCGAGCGCGAGCTGCCGCGATTGCCGCTCGCGGCGCAGCTCGTCCCAGCCACGCGCGTAGCGGCCGCGGTAGCGCGCGATGTCCTCGGGCGGGGCCTGCAGCGGGTAGTGCGGCGCGGTGAAGGCCAGGTAGACGAAGAACGGCCGGCCGTCGCGCGCGAAGCGCTCGATCGTCTCGACCGCGTGCGCGGCGTAGGCGTCGGTCGCGTAGAAGTCGGGCGGGAACGATTCGATCGGCGTCTCGTTGTGCGCGAACGCGCGCATACGGCCGCCCTTGAAGCCGGGATCGGGCCGGGTCGGGTCGAAGTAGTTCCCCGCGCCGCCGAGCAGTCCGTAGTACTCGTCGAAGCCGCGCTCGTTGGGCCGCGCGCCGCCCTTCCCGCCCAGGTGCCACTTCCCCGTCATTCCCGTCTGATAGCCCGCGGCGCGCAGGGACTCGGCCAGGGTCGGAAACGCGCGCGGGATCGAGTCGCCGCGGCCGCGCGGGTACATGCCCGAGAGCAGCGACGCGCGCGTCGTCGTGCACTTCGCGTTGTCGTAGAACTGCGTGAAGCGCAGGCCCTCGTCCGCGAGCCGCTGCAGGTTGGGGGTGCGGATCTCGCCGCCGTAGGGGCTCGTGTCCGAGTAGCCAAGGTCGTCGGCCAGGATCAGGACGATGTTCGGGCGCGGCGGCGCGGGCGCGGACGGCGCGCCAGAGGGGGTACCGCAGGCGGCAGTAAGAAGGGCAAGCAGGGCGAATACGAGCTTCATGGACCCCCGGAGGCGGCAGGGTACCGAAAGGCCGGTGAGCGGGCTCACTCCGCAACCGCTTCCTAGCGGTCGGGTTCAAAGTGTCGGCGAGCCACTTGGCTCGCGAGGTGGCTGTGAAGCTGCGTGGGGCTCTCGCGGTTCTGGCGCTCGGGCTGGCCGGGTCGACGACGGCGATCGCGGGCCCGCCGCCCCCGCCGGACTGGCATCCGGGCCCGCCCCAGGTCGTGTACGCGCCCGCTCCCGCGGTGGTCTACGTCGAGCCCGTGCCGCTCCCGCCGCCGCGGCCGATCCCGGTCGCGCTCCGCGTCGTGTACGCGCCCTTCTACGTCGCTGGTCTCACGATCCGGTACGGCTTGTACTACGGGATCGTCGTTCCGCTCGAGGTCTTCGGCCGCGCGCTCACCTTCGGGTACGAGGGCGGCGTCGAGGACCGCGAGGGAAGCAAGGATGGACACCGATGACTGACTCGCTCGATCGCAGGGTCTCTCTCGCGCTTCTGATCGCGCTTGCGCTCGCCGCGCATCCCGCGGCCGCCGAGGACGACCAGAGCTCCGCGCTCGGCTTCGAGCGCACGCCTCCGCGCCTGGCGTTTACCGACGGCGAGGTCTCGTACTGGCGCCCCGGCGACGAGGACTGGACCGCCGCGCGCGTCAACACTCCGCTCGCCGAGGGCGACGAGCTCTCGACCGGCGCCGGCGCGAACCTGGAGCTGCAGATCGGCGCGCGCGCCTTCATGCGCGCGGGCGAGGCCACACAGCTCGCGCTCGGGTCGCTCGAGCCCGACTACCTGAAGCTCGAGGTCCTGAACGGAACCGCAGCGCTCGACGTTCGCGAGCTCGGGTCCGGCCAGACCTTCGAGATCGACACGCCGAACGCGGCGTTCACGATCGAGCGGCCGGGCTACTACCGGATCGAGGTCGCGGACGACGCCACGAAGTTCACCACGCGGCGCGGCGGCCAGGCCGTCGTGCAGACCAAGGGCGGCCTGCCGAGCTCGGTGGCCGCGAACGAGCAACTCGAGGTCCGCGGCACGGACGAGCCGGTGCTCGCGAGCTACGGCGCGCCGTCGCTCGACGACTGGGACCGCTGGAACTACTCGCGCAGCGACCGGCAGAACGCGCCGCAGAGCGCGCGCTACGTGCCCGCGGGCGTCTACGGCGCCGGCGATCTCGACGACTACGGCGCGTGGCGGACCGTGCCCGCGTATGGCTCGGTCTGGGTGCCGCGCGTGGCGGTCGGCTGGGCGCCGTACAGCGCGGGCCGCTGGATCGACGACCCGTACTACGGCTGGACCTGGATCGACGATGCGCCCTGGGGCTGGGCGCCGTTCCACTACGGTCGCTGGGTCCGGGTCGGCGGCTACTGGGGCTGGGCGCCGGGTCCGCGCGTGGTGCGCGCGTACTACTCGCCCGCGCTAGTGGCGTTCTACTCGAGCCCGAGTGTCTCGGTGAGTGTGAGCTTCGGTACGCCGTATCTCGGCTGGGTGGCGCTGGGCTGGGGCGAGCCGGTCGTCCCGTGGTGGGGGCCGCGCGGCTGCCGCGGCGCGCCGCGCTGGACCGGCTGGGGCGGCCCGCGCGTGGTGAACAACGTCGTGATCCACAATCACGTGCACATCGACGCGCGGCACATCAAGCACCACGAGCACTGGGGCCGGCACGGCGCGGCGGTGGCGGTGGAGCGCGGCCGCTTCGGCCGCGGCAGCGTGAAGGAGGCGCGGATCGCGCGCTTCGACTCCGCGAAGCTCGCGCCCGTGCACGGCCGCGACCTGGGCGTGCGCCCCGACCGAAAGGCGCGCATCGCCTCGGAGCCGCGCGGCACGCGGCCGTCGCGGGAGATCCGCGAGCGGCGCACCGTGACGCGCGAGAACATCGGCGCGCCTCGCGGCGAGGCGCGCGCGAAGCGCGAGGCGCAGGTCGAGCGCAGCGGGAACGAGCGGCGCATGCGCGCCGCGCCGGCCGCGCCGCCCACGCGGATGGCGCGCGCGGAGCGCAGCGATCGGAACGAGCGGACCGAGCGGCGCGCGCCCGCTGCGCGCCCGGAGCCCGCGAAACGGGAGCGCACGCGCGAGCGCGCGCCGGCGCCGCCCAGCTCGACCCGGGCGCGAAGCCGCGACGTGACGCGAGAGCGCACGCAGACGCGCGAGCGACGCAGCTCGGTGTCGGAAGCGCCGCGCGGCAACGGCAATCGGCGGCGTGAGTCCTCGGCGGCTCCGTCCGCGCCGAAGCCGCGCGCGCAGGCCGCGCCGCGGGCGCGCGAGAACACCCGTGAGCGCGCGCGTCCTCGGACCGAGCGGCGCGAGCGCGCGGCCGAGCCAGCGCGGCAGCCCCGGCAGGAATCCCCGCGCGGCA
Organism: Deltaproteobacteria bacterium; assembly: GCA_016875225.1. NCBI lineage: Bacteria > Pseudomonadati > Myxococcota > Myxococcia > Deltaproteobacteria bacterium. The sequence goes on along the minus strand of VGRW01000053.1, from coordinate 18,567 downwards.
GCTCGCGGCGCGAACGCACGCAGGAGCGCGAGCCCACCGCGCCGCGCGGCGAGAAGGGCGGCTCGAGCCAGGGCCAGGACGGCCGAGGCGACGGCGGCGGGTGGGGCTCGCGACGCGGCTAGTCGCGACCCCGCTCCGCGCGCGACGCCCCGTCGATTCGTGCTAGACCTGCGCGAAGCGAATCTCGCGGGAGCCACTCGATGCGCCGACGGGTCTGGGTCTGGGGAATCCCAGCGCTGCTCTACGCGTCGTTCGTGTTCTGGTACACCGATTTCGGTGGGCCGCTCCGGCCGGACGAGATCGCCAGCGTTCTCGCCAAGCTCGAAGCGAACGGCGCGGGGCCCGAGGGGCTGGCGAAGATCCGCCGCTTCATGGAGACGGATTCGGGCCGGCAGTTCCTGATGGTGAACCTGATCGACATGAACGAAGACCCGCCGGACGTGCCGGGAGCCGAGCCAGGGGAGTCGGGCTGGCAGCTGATGGACCGCTACATGGAGCACATGTACCCGCAGCTCTTCATGCGCGCGTGCCACCCGGTGACGATCGGCGACGCGGTCCACACCGCGATGGACGTCGCCGGAATCGAGGGCGCGGAGTCCTGGGACGCCGCGGCGCTGATGCGCTACCGGAGCCGGCGCAGCCTGATGGAGATCGTCACGATTCCCGAGACGCTCGGGCGCCACGAGTTCAAGATGGCGGCGCTCACCAAGACGATCGCGTTTCCGATCGAGACACGGCTGTTCCTCGGCGACCCGCGGCTTCTGCTCGGACTGATCCTCTTCGGTGTCGCCGCGCTGCTCGAGATCACAGGCGCGCGAGCGCGCGGCTAGGAGAAGCCGAGCGAGAGCAGGTTCGGAACCGGCTGGTAGAGCTCTTCTAGATGGGCGACGTCGGCCGCGTCGAGCGAGATCTCGGTCGCGGCCACCAGCTGCTCGAGCTGCTCGACGCGCGACACGCCGACGACCGGCGCGTGGACCTCGGGCTTTCCGAGCAGCCAGGCGAGCGAGATCTGCGCCGGCGTGCGCCCGTACTTCTCGGCCAGCTTCACCACGCGATCGGCGATCTCGAAGGTGCGCGCTCCCGTGTAGAGGCTCTGGGTGCGCATGCGGTCGCCGCCCTTCGAGCGGTCGGTCGAGCCGCGCTCGAAGCCGCCGCGGTAGGAGCCGGCGAGAATCCCGCGCGCGAGCGGAGACCAGGGCGTGAGCCCGACGCCGGACTTCGCGCAGTACGGGTTCATCTCGCGCTCCTCCTCGCGGTAGACAAGGTTGTAGTGGTTCTGCATCGAGATGAAGCGCGTCCAGCCGTTCATCTCGGCGGTGAGCTGCAGCTCGGTGAACTGCCAGGCGAACATCGACGACGCGCCCAGGTACAGCGCCTTGCCCGCCTTCACCACGTCGTGCAGCGCCTCGAGTGACTCCTCGATCGGCGGCTGCGCCTGTCCCGGCAAGCCGTGCGGATGGCGGTGGATCACCAGGTGGTCGACGTAGTCCAGGCCGAGCCGCGCGAGGCTGCGATCGACCGCCTCGATCACGTGCTTGCGAGAGAGGCCGCCCTGGTTCGCGCCGCGCCCCATCGGCATCGAGATCTTCGTGGCCAGCACGTACTCGTCGCGCGGAGCCAGCTCTCGCAGCAGTCGGCCCACCAGCTCCTCGCACGCCCCGATCCCGTAGAAGTCGGCGCAGTCGAAGTAGAACAGGCCCTGCTCGATCGCCGCGCGGAAGATCGGCCGCGCGTCGTCGATGCCGAGCGTCCAGTCGCCCTGGTGCCCGCGGCCGGGCGTGCCGAAGTTCATCGTGCCCAGACAGAGCCGAGAGACGCGAAGCCCGCTGTTCCTGCCGAGTTGGATCGCCTTCAACATGCGGCGATGATACGCGCGCCCGGCGCCGCCGTCTCAGCCCGAGCCCTCGAGCGCGGCGCGGAGCGCGGGGTCGTCTCGCTTGGCGCGCTTTACATCCGCGATTCCCTTGCTCGTGTTCTCACAGCGCTGGCTCTCGATCGCGAGCGCGAAGCTCGGGCGCGCGCGCAGGCGCTGCCAGTACGCGGCGACGGCCGGGCGGCGGCCTCCGCCCCAGAAGTGCTCGCCCCAGTCGACCTCGGCCAGCCGGTCGAGGATCACCACCCAGCTCACGTCGGCGAGCGTGAAGTCGGCGCCCGCGATCCACGGCCCGCCGCTGCGCGAGAGCTGCGCGCCGAGCGCGTCGAGGTGGCCGCCCATGTGCTCGCGGCTTCGCGCGAGCAGCGCCATCGCGGGCGCGAGCCCGGGCAACCGGTGGATGCCGCGCGCCTTCAGCGTCGCGAAGACCAGCGGCCGCTGCTTGTGCGGGTGGAAGAGCAGGCCGAACAGGATCTTCCGGTACGGGATGTAGCGCACCATGGCCGCGAAGATCGGCACGGTGAGTCCCGGAACGCAGTGACCCGCCCGCAGCTCCGTGCCGTGCGTCGGGTCGTCGCCGACGAGCGAGGCGCAGTCGACCCAGGTCTGGACCAGCGCGCGCGTCTCGGGATCCTCGGGCAAGAGGGTGTGGCCGCGCTCGCCGGCATGCGCCGCGGCGTAGACGATCTGCTCGTGTGACTCGTAGACGGTGCGACCGCGGTGCACCAGCACCGGCACCGTGCCGGCGGGATTCACCGCCAGGAACGCGCGACTCACGTTCTGGTATCGGCCGGTCTCGATCAGATCGATCGGGTGGCTCAGGTACTCGAGACCGAGCTCCGCCATGCAGACGCGCACCTTCTTGGAGCAGAGCGAGAACGAGTTGTGGTAGAGCTCCCACTCCATTCGCGTCTCAGCCCGCACCCGTGAGCTTCGGCAGCAGCAGCGTCGCCGAGCCCAACACGAGGAAGAAGCCGCACATGTCGGTCACGGTCGTGAGCAGCGGCCCGGACACGAGAGCGGGATCGAGGCCCGCGCGCTTCAGCGCAAGCGGCAGGAATCCGCCGAGGCAGACGGAGACCAGGCTGTTCGCGGCGAGCGCTCCGCCCACGACCAGGCCGAGCCAGGGGTTCCCCTGCCAGAGCGCGGCCACCGCGCCCAGCAGCAGGCCCAGGCACAGTCCGTTCAACAGCCCCAGGCCGCTCTCCTTCAGGAACACGTGCCGGAACTCCTCGGGCCGCACCAGCCCGAGCGATAGCTCGCGTACGCTCACGGCGATCGCTTGGTTTCCCGCGCAGCCGCTCATGTCGCTGATGATGGGCAGGAACACCGCCAGCGCGATCACCGCCGAGAGGGTGTCCTGGTACAGCGCGATCACGCTCGCGGCCACGACGTTCAGCGCGATGTTGATCACCAGCCAGGAGAGCCTGCGCCGCGAGCGGAGCAGCAGCGGCAGCGTGCGGATCTCCTCGCCGCCGACGATGCCGGTCACGCGCAGGAACGCGCGGTCGCTCTGCTCGCGCGTGGCCTCTTCGACGTCCTCGGGCAGGACCACCCCGACCAGCCGCTTCTCGTCATCGACGACCGGCACGCCGTAGAGCCTGTGCTTGTCGAAGAACTCGACGACCTCGCCGACCGGCGCGGTTACGGAGAGCGTGAGCGGCTCGCGGATCATCACCTGCTCCAGCGCGGAGCCGCGCTCGGCGAAGAGCAGATCGCGCATGCGCAGCACGCCGACGAGCCTCCCTCTCTCGTCGATCACGAAGATGTACTGCACGTCGTAGCTCGTGTATTTCTCGCGGTTGGCCGAGAGATCGGCCAGCACGGCCGAGACACGCTGCCCGCGGGCGTAGGCGAGATACTCCTTGATCATGATCCCGCCCGCCGTGTCGCCCGCGTGCGCCATCAGCTCGCGCGCGTCGTCGGCCTCGGCGGGCGTCATCTCCTGCAGGATCGCCTCGGCGCCGGCATCGGAGAGCTCGGAGAGCAGGTCCGCCTGCCGGTCGCTGTCCATCTCGTCGACGATGGCCGCTGCCCGCGCCGGCTCGAGGTCCTCGATCAGGTCGACCGCCTGGACGTCCGGGATGTCCTCGATCAGGTCCGCCGCGTCGGCGGGCTCGAGCAGCAGGAGCAGCCGGCTCTGGTACTCGGGCTCCAGGCGCGAGATCGCGCGCGCCGTCTCCGCGGGGCCGATCTGCTCGAGGAACTCGTGCAGTCGATCGGCGTCCCGGGACTCCAGGATCTCTACCAGCTCGTCCCAGGGATTTCGTGCCAGATCCTCGGCCATGCGCAGCCTCCGCGGGCAACGATACCGTCGCCGGTGTTCGGGTCGAGCGCGCCGGGCTAGAACCTGCGCGAGAAGCGTGGGATCCTGCCGGGAATCGTTTTGGGGGTCGCGATGTACCGAGGACGGCGAGTGGCGGTGGTGATCCCCGCTTACAACGTCGCGCCGCAGATCGCCGGCGTGGTGAAGGGGATCCCCGACTTCGTGGACGAGATCGTCGTGGTCGAGGACGCCTCGATCGACCAGACCGCGCAGATCGTCGCGGGCCTGTCCGACGCTCGCCTCACGCTGCTGCGGCACGATCGCAATCAGGGCGTGGGCGCGGCGATGTGCACCGGGTTCCGGCTCGCGCTCGAACGCGGCGCGGAGATCGTGGTCAAGATGGACGGCGACGGGCAGATGGACCCGGCCGCCCTGCCCGCGCTGCTCGATCCGATCGCGGCCGATGGCTACGCCTACGCGAAGGGCAATCGCTTCCTCTGCGAGGACGCGCTGCGCGAGATGCCGAAGGTGCGCCTGGTCGGGAGCTTCATCCTGACCTTCCTGGTGAAGCTGGCCTCGGGCTACTGGCACGTGTTCGACCCGGTGAACGGCTTCCTAGCGATCGACGCGGCCATGCTGCGCAGGCTGCCGCTGGACAAGCTCGCGCGGCGCTACTTCTTCGAGAGCGACATGCTGATCCACCTGAACGTGTTCCGAGCGCGCGTGAAGGACGTGGCCATCCCCGCGCGCTACGGCGACGAGCGCTCGATGATGAGCCTGCGCCGCGTGCTGCTGACCTTTCCGCTCTACCTCTCGAGGGGATTCTGGTACCGGATCTACGAGCGACACGTGCTGCGCGAATTCTCGCCGGTGGCGGTGTTCTGGGTGCTGGGCTCGATGCTGCTGATCTGGGGCACGGCGTTCGGCGCGACCACGTGGATCCGCTCGATCGCGCTCGGCCGCGTGGCGACGACGGGCACGGTGATGCTGAGCGTGCTGCCGTTCATCGTGGGCTTCCAGCTCGTGCTGCAGGCGATCCTCGCCGAGATCCAGGACTCACCGCGGTAGGCGAGCGGAGCGTGATTCGCCTCGACCGCAGGGCCTGCGCCTTTCTCGCCGGACTCGTCGCGGTCTTCGCGCTCGCCACCGGCTTCAAGGTGCACGGATCTTCGATCGGGATCTGGAGGCCGATCCTGCTCGAGCCCGGACCGGATTCGAGCCTGCTCGCAGGCCAGCCGAGGCTGATCCGCTCCGACGAGTGGAGCATCACGACGCTGGCGATGCTCGGTCAGGTGAACTCGCGGCCGGCGTTCCCGATCGAGAATCCGAGCTGGGGCCCGGAACGCGTGCCGCTGATCGCGAGCCTGCCGGCGCGGCACTGGTCGATGCTGCTGCGCCCGCAGTTTCTCGGGCTGTTCGCGCTCGACGTCGAGCGCGGCTTCGCGTTCTACTGGAATGCGAAGGCGCTCCTGCTGCTCTCGGGCGTGTTCCTGCTGCTGCTGCTGCTCACGGAGAACGACTTCGGCGTCTCGGTGTTGGGGACGGCCTGGGTGTTCTTCTCGGGATTCGTGCAGTGGTGGTACTCGACGCCCGCCATGCTCCCCGAGCTGATCGGCTGCGCGGCGTGGGGGATCGTGGCCGCGCATCATCTCGCGCTTTCGCCGAAGCGCTGGGTCATGGCTGCGTCGGCGCCATTGATCGTGCTCTGCGCCGTGAACGCGGCGCTCGCGATCTACCCGCCGTTCCAGGTGCCGATCGCGCAGCTCTCGCTCGCGGTCCTGGCCGGCTCGCTCGCGCCGCGTCTGCTCGCGAAGCCGCAATCGGGCGACCTGCCGTTCCGCGCCGGCTGCGCGGGGCTCGCGATCGCCGCGATCGCGCTCCTGCTCGCGCTGTACGTCGGCGACGTCCGCGCGACGGTCGACCTGATGCTCGGCACGGTCTACCCGGGCGCGCGGCGATCGCTCGGCGGCGACGTCTCGCTCACGCAGGTCTTCGGCGGCTTCTTCGCCGCGCTCATGTCCGAGCAGAGCTTCCCGAAGGCGTGGCAGAACGTGTGCGAGGCGAGCGGCTTCCTGCTGCTGTTTCCGATCCCGCTCTCCGCGCTCGCCCTGCGAGTGACTCGGCGCGAGCCGGTGAGCGCGATCGAGTGGAGTCTCTGCGCCTATCTCCTGGTCACGCTCGCGTGGATGGCGATCGGCGGGCCTCGCGCACTGGCCATCGCGACCGGCTTCGGCTTCTCGCAGGGGACGCGCCCGGTGCTCGGGCTCGGCCTGGGCAGCATCCTGCTCTGCTGCGTGTTCCTGGCCCGGTCCCGCTCCGACCTGCCGCGCTCGCTCGGCGGGCGGATCGCGCTCGCGAGCGCGGGGCTCGGGCTGCTGGCCCTGCTCGGCCGGGATTTCGCGCGCGTTTCCGAGGGCGTGTTTCCGCTGGCCTGGATCGCGCTGGCGTGCCTCGTCGCCGCCGCCTCGGGCCTGCTGCTGCTCGCGCGGCGGCGCATCTCGTTCGCGGCGTTCGTGCTCGTGCCCGCGATCTGGAGCCACGCGCTCGTGAACCCGGTGGTGGTCGGGCTGGGGCCGATCCTCGACTCCGCCGCATTCCGGCAGGTCTCGGAGATCGTCGCGCGCGAGCCCGACGCGCGCTGGGCCGCGTACTCCGGGTACGCGCTCGCGAACTGGCTGAAGGCCGCTGGCGCGCAGGTCGCAAACGGCACGAAGATCGTGCCGCCGCTGGCGGAGCTGCGCGCGCTCGACCCGGACCGACGCGCCGAATCGGTGTACAACCGCTATGCGAACGTGAGCTTGATCGAACGCCCCGGCGCGCAGGTCTCGTTCGAGCTCCGCCACGCCGACGCATACACGATCGCGATCGACCCGAAGAGCGAGCTCTGGGGGACGCTCGGGGTCCGTTACCTGCTGCTGCGCTCGGAGCCGGTCGACCGCGACTTCCTGGCGCGAAACGATCTCGTGATCGCGCGTCCCGAACAGCGGCTCTGGGTGTACCGAAGGCGCTAGACTTCCGCGCGGAGGATCGATACATGACGCCATCGCTCGTCGCTCTGTGCGGCTTCGCCGCTTGGACCATGCTTCTGGTGCTCTCACTCGCCGGAGTTCGCATGCTGACGACCGCGCGAACCGGCAAGGCGCTGAACACGTTTGCCGCCGACGGCGCGGACCTGGAAGGGTTCGGCCGCCGACTCACGCGCGCGCACCTGAACTGCGTCGAGTTCCTGCCCGTCGCGGGCGCCGTGATCCTGTCGGCGGCGGTGAGCGGACGGGCCGACGTGACCGACGGTCTGGCGATGCCGCTGCTCTTCGCGCGCCTGGGTCAGTCACTCGTGCACCTCGCCTCGACCGCGCCCGCGATGGTCCTGGCGCGCGCGTCGCTCTTCCTGGTCCAGCTCGCGATCGTCGCGACCTGGATCGTCCGGCTGCTGGGCTAGGCGAATCCGATGGGCGAGCGATCGCGCGCGGTGGTCGTGTCCCGGGCCGGCGGCCCCGAGGTCCTGCAGCTCGAGCAGCGCGAGGTTCCGCGGCCCGGCCAGGGGCAGGTCCGCGTGCGCGTCGCCGCCGCAGGCGTGAACTACATCGACGTGTACTTCCGCACCGGGCTGTACCCGAGGCCCGCGCCGTTCGTGGCGGGGCTCGAGGGCGCGGGCACGGTCGAGGCGCTCGGCCCGGGCGTGACGGATCTGGCGCCGGGCGACCGCGTGGCGTGGTCGAGCGTTCCCGACTCGTACGCGGAGCACGTCTGCGCGCCCGCGCAGCGCCTGGTCCGCGTGCCGGACGGCGTCGAGCTCGACGTCGCCGCGGCCGCGATGCTGCAGGGCATGACCGCACACTATCTGGTGTACGGAACGCGCGAGACCCGCCCGGGCGACACCGCACTCGTGCACGCGGCCGCGGGCGGCGCGGGGCTCCTGCTCGTGCAGCTTCTCGCGCGAGCGGGCGCGCACGTGATCGGCACCTGCTCGACCGACGAGAAGGCCGCGCTGGTTCGCGAGGCCGGCGCGGAGCACGTGATCCGCTACGACCAGATCGATTTCGCGCCCGAGGTGCGGCGCCTGACCGGTGGCGAAGGCGTGCACGTCGTCTACGACTCGGTCGGCCGCACCACGTTCGAGAAGAGCCTCGCCTGCCTGCGCCCGCGCGGGCTCTGCGTGCTGTTCGGCCAGTCGAGCGGCCCGGTCGAGCCGTTCGAGCTGCGAAAGCTCAATGACCTGGGATCGCTCTTCGTGACGCGTCCGTCGCTCGCGCACTACACCGCGACGCGACAGGAGCTCCTGCTGCGCGCGAACGCGGTGCTCGACGCCATACGCGCGGGATCGCTGCGGATCCGGATCGGAGCGCGCTTCCCACTCGAGCGCGCCGCCGACGCGCACCGCGCGCTCGAGAGCCGCGCCACGACCGGAAAGCTCCTGCTCGAGGTCTGAGCGCCCGCGGGCGTCCTTCCGCTCAATCCCCGCACCCGGGCTGCCGACATGCGAAGGCGATGGCGAACGCAAAGGGCACCGTGGTGGTCGGGTTGGTGAAGGTCCTGCGCGGCAACCGCGAGCGCGCGGCGGCGCTGCTGCCCGCGAAGCTCGCGCACTATCTGGACGAGCGGATCGTGGTCGCGTCCTGGTACCCGCTCGACGACTACCTGGCGCTCCTGCGCACCGTGGGCAAGCTGCTCGCCTCGGGCAATCCGAACGTCTACGAGGAGATGGGCCGCAGCGCCGCGCGCGAGCACATGTCGGGAACCTACAGCCGCCTGAAGAAGGCGACCTCGCGCCAGGCGTCGTTCACGCTTCTGGCGTCGATGTACGACAGCGGCGAGCTGAAGGTGCTGGAGCGCGAGCCCGGCCACGCGCTGCTCGAGTTCGCGCGCTTCGCCTCGCCCGCGCGCGAGCTCTGCGAGACGTTCACCGGCTACCAGGCCGAGCGCATGGCGATGATGGGCTTCGAAGACGTGAAGGTCCGCCACACGCGCTGCCGCGCCGAGGGCGCCGCGAACTGCTTCTGGGACGTGTCCTGGAAGGGGCGCGAGCTGCTCTAGGGGCCCGCTTCCGCGCCGCACGCGCTATCGTGGCGGCGGCGAGGCGATTGAGGGCAGCATGATCACCGTGTATGGCACCCGCGAGACGCGCGCGTTCCGCGTGCTCTGGATGCTCGAGGAGCTCGGCGTTCCGTACCAGCACGTGAAGACCGACTTCGCGAGCGGGGCCACGCGCACGCAAGAGTTCTTGCGCATCAACCCGAACGGACACGTGCCCGCGCTCGTCGATGGGGAGCTGCGGCTCTTCGAGTCGATGGCGATCAACCTGTACCTGGCCGAGCGCTACGGCGCGGGAAGGCTCTTCCCGGAGTCACTCGAGGACCGCGCGCGCGCCGTGCAGTGGTCGTTCTGGGTGATGACCGAGTGCGAGGCGCACCTCTTCGCCGTGCTCTTCGCGCGCGGCGGGAGTCAGTTCGCGAAGTGGCGCGAGTGGACCGAGAGCGCGGAGTTCAAGGAGACGCACCCGGGGCACGTGCCTCCGGACGCGAAGGCCGCGCGCGCCGCGCTCGAGGGGCCGCTGGGCGTGCTCGACCAGGCGCTCGCGGACCGCGAGCACCTGCTGGGCGGCGGGTTCGGCGTGGCGGACCTGAACGTGGCCTCGGTGCTGGTCACGGCGCGGCTCGCGCTCTTGAGGCTCGGCGCGTGGCCGCGGCTCGACGCCTGGCTCACGCGCTGCACGAGCCGGCCCGCGCTTGCGGCCGCGTCGCGCTAGAAGTACCGATCGGGCCATGAAGTGCGGGGTCGTCGAGAAGGGTGCCGCCCGTTTCGTCGTCTGTGCCGAGCCGATCACGCGTGTCGACGACGCGCTCGACCTGGTCTCGGCCTGCATGGAGCACGGCGCGCGGGGCGCGCTGGTCGAGGCAAGTGGCCTGCCCGAGGCGTTCTTCGCGCTTCGCTCCCGCTTCGCCGGCGAGTTCGTCCAGAAGCTCCTGAACTACGGGATCCGCCTTGCAGCCGTGATCGCCCCCGACCCGGCGCGCGGCGACAAGTTCGCGGCGTTCGTTGCCGAAGCCAGACACGGGCGGCAGTTCCGGGTCTTCGACGCGCGTGCGGACGCGGAAGCCTGGCTGGCGGTGGAGTAGGCGAATGAGCGCAGCGCACGACCCGGCCCTTCCCGAGCTCGAGCTCCTGCGCTCGTACCGGGACGAGGACGAGCTCCTCGAGCGCTACCTGCGCAAGGCCGCGCAGGGAAAGACGAAGCTCGAGATCCTCGAGGCCGGCTGCGGGCAGCGCTGGCTGCTCGACCTGTCCGGGATCGAGCACACGCTCACGGGGGTCGACCTGGACGAGGCGGCCCTGTCCTACCGCAAGACCGTCTCGAAGGACCTCGACGAGGCGATCGTCGGCGATCTGCGGGATCTGCAGCTCGACGCGGGCGGCTTCGACGTGATCTACAACTCCTTCGTCCTCGAGCACATCGAGAACGCGGAGCGGGTGCTCGAGAACTTCTCGCGCTGGCTCAGGCCCGGCGGGCTGATCCTGCTCAAGATCCCCGACCGCAACACGGTCTTCGGGTTCCTGACGAACCTGACCCCGTTCTGGTTCCACGTCCTGTACCACCGGGTCGTGCTCGGCCGGAAGAATGCCGGTAAGCCAGGCTTCGGCCCGTACCCGACGCATTACGATCGCATCGTAAGCAGGCAGGGAATTCGCGAGTTCTGCGAGAGGAATCGTTTCGCGATCCGCGAGGAGCGGGGCCTGGGCACGTACGTGGTCGAGAGCCGACCGCGTGCGCGCCTGATCCGGCTCGTCACGATCGCGGTGAGCGCCCTCTCGCTGGGTCGCCTGCCCTGGAAGCACAACAACCTGACCTACGTTCTCGAGAAGGGCTGACCGGCGAGAACGCGGAGAGCGCGCATGCCGACCCTTCTCTTCGATGGCCGAGAAACCCGCATCGACGCCGCGCGAGCCGACGCGATCTGGCTTGCAGCCGATCAGCTCGAAGCGGCGACGGGATTCCACCTCGAGCCCCAGGGCTTCTGCCAGGGCGAGCTCTGCGTGCCGATCCCGCCCGGGGCAAGAACGCGCTTCGTCGACGGCTCGCGGGTGAACGTCGCGGCGATCGCAGCGCAGCTTCGCCGCCCGGTGGTCTGCGACGAGGCGCACGGCGTGGTCTCGGTCGGGCCGGAGCCGGGGTCGCGGCTGGCGGGCGCCGAGGCGCCCGACTTCACTCTCCCCGACTTCGACGGCGTGCAGCACTCACTGTCTCAGTACCGCGGAAAGAAGGTGCTGATCATGACCTGGGCCTCGTGGTGAGGCTGTCGTCATGACCTGCCGGTCTGGCAGGCGATCTACGAGGAGCTCTCGGGTCACGGCTTCGTGATCCTCGGCGTGAGTCTCGACACCGCGGGCGAGCGCGCCGCGGGGAGCTTCGCGCGTTCGGCCGAAGCGGGACCGCTGGCGCGGAACCTGCCCGCGGGCGTGAAGCTCGCGCGCGCGACCTACCCGCTGCTCCGCGACGAGCAGCACGTGGTCGCGCAGCTGTACGGAATCACGAACGTGCCGGTCGCGGTCTGGATCGACGAGCGCGGGCGGATCGTGCGTCCGCCGGAGCCCGCGGGCTCGTACGACGTGGTGAAGCACATCGACGTGAAGACGTTCGCGATTCCCGAAGAGATCACGCGTCGCGCGTCGCAGGTGCGCTCGACCTACTTCGACGCCGTGCGCGACTGGGTGAAGAACGGCGAGAAGAGCCGCTTCGCGCTCTCGCCCGCCGAGGTCGCCCGACGCGCGCGCGGGATCGGAGACGCCGCCGCGCGCGGTCACGCCTGCTTCGCGCTCGGCGCGTGGCTGTGGCGAAACGGCCAGCGCGACGCGTCGAAACGCTGGCTCGAGGAGGCCGTCGCCGCGCAGCCCGAGAACTGGGCGTTCCGCCGCCAGAAGATCGCCCTGGCCGACGACGCCGCGATCGGGAACTTCGCCGCCACGCCCGAGTTCTGGGGCGCCGTGCAGAAGACCGCCGAGGCGGGCGAGCGCTACTACGACCTGATCGACATGCCGGGGATGCCGGAGGACTAGGCCGGGAGGACATGGGGACCGAGTCGCAGGTGAGACGCCCGGCTGCGCTCGACGCGCTGCCGAGAGGCTACGCGGCTCTCTTCGAGCGCGCTGCGTCGGTGCTCGCGGCGGATCCGCGGGTGCGCGCCGTCTGGGTCTCGGGATCGCTCGCGCGCGGCGACGCGGACGCGTTCAGCGATCTCGATCTGCTGGTCGCGGTGGCGGACGCGGAATTCGATTCGTTCGCGGCGAGCTGGCGGAGCTGGCTCGCGCAGATCACGCCCACCGTGCTCGCGCGCGAGATTCCGTTCCTGCGCGGGAGCCTCTACTCGCTCACGCCCGACTGCGAGCGGCTCGACGTGGTGCTCGAGCGCGTGAGCGCTCTCGCCGTGAGTCCGTTTCGAACGCGCGAGGTCGTCTTCGATCGCGACGGGCTCGATGCGCGCGTCCCGAAGCCCGCGCCCGCGTCCGGGCCGGATCGCGCGAAGCTCGCGAGCGCGATCGAGGAGCCGCTGCGCTATCTGGCGCTGCTGCCCGCGGTGCTCGGGCGCGGGGAGCTGCTGCTCGCGCAGGAGGCCTTCGGCCATCTGCGCCGGCGAATCTCCGAGCTCTTCCTGGAGGCGAACGCGCCGCTTCCGACCACCGGCGCGAAGCACTGGCGCGACAAGCTCTCGGCCGAGCAGTACGCGGTGCTCGAGTCGCTGCCCTGGCCCGAAGCGACGCGCGAGGCGCTCGTCGAAGCGCATCTCGCGGCCGGGCGCGCGCTGCTCGCGCACGGCCGCCCGATCGCCTCGAAGCTCGGAGTTTCGTGGCCTGAGCCACTCGAGCGGGCGGTCCGCGAGTATCTGCTCCGAGAGCTCGGAGTGTCGCTGTGAGCGACCGCGGTACGCCCGAGCGCCCGAGCTGCGTCGTCGCGGTCGCGGAGCTGGCGGCCGAGAAGCGGCCGCGCTTCACGATCGCGGACGGCGTCGGGTCCATGGTGCGCAGGCTCGGCGACGCGACCGGTCTGACACGCATGGGTGTCAACCTGCGCGAGGTCCAGCCGGGCTTCTTCGGCACCCACCGCCACTGGCACGTGGTCGAGGAGGAGTGGGTCTACGTGCTCTCGGGAACGGGAGAGGTGCGGATCGGCCCGATTCGCGCGCCGGTCCGCGCCGGGAGCTTCGTCGGCTTTCCACCGGGGCCTCGCCCGCACCACTTCCTCGCGCGGGGCGATGCGCCGCTGCTCCTGCTCGAGGGCGGCGAGCGCCGCGCGGACGACCACGGCTACTACCCGGACGCGAAGCGGCGCTTCGGCGGCGGAAAGGTGGTGGACACCGACGAAGTGCTGCCCCCCGAGCAGGGCGACGCCGGGCAGTGTCTGCACATCGACGACCTCGAGCCGCGGGTCTTTCAGCACGACGTCGATCCGCTCGCGCGGCGGAAGATGCGCCGGCTAGAGACCCCGACCGGACTCGTGCGGCAGGCCGTGGTCTGGTCCCGCGTCGAAGCGGGGGACCGCTCGACGGCGCTGCACAGCCACGAGCGGACCGACGAGTGGGTCTTCATCCTGGAAGGCCACGCGCGCGCCCGCGTAGGCGATTCGAGCTTCGAGGTCGGTCCCGGCGACTTCGTCGCGCACCCTGCGGGCGGCCCCGCGCACCGGATGGAGCCGAGCGAGCCGCTGGTCTACCTGATGGGCGGCCAGCGCGACGCCGACGACGTGATCGTGTACCCGGAGGCCGGAGTCCGCCGCGTCCGCGGCAAGCTGGTCCCGGTGGGGCAGAGTTTGCGCGCGAATCGCAAGGGAGAGTGAATCTGGACACCCCGTACTTCCAGAAGCTGCGTCAGGAGGTCATGCGGCGCGGCGGGCTGCTGAACGCGCACCTGCACCTGTGCCGCTCCGGAACGCTCGACGAGACCGAGTTTCTGCTCGCCGAGGCCCCGAGCGACGGGATCTCGCACCTGTCGCTCGCGAAGAAGCACGGGATCATCCCGCTGATCCACGCCAGCTCCGGGTACGAGCGCGAGAACGTGCGCAAGCGGCTCGAGTACTACCTGGACCGGATGGAGCGCGCGGGCACGACCCGCGCCGACAACCTGGTCGACGTGACGACGGACCGCGTCGGGCTCTCCGCGCTCGAGGAGTTCCTGCGCGTCAAGGAGGAGCGGCGCGGGCGGCTGGATCTGCGCGTCGGGGCGTATACACCGCTCGGGTTCACCGACGCCGAGCCGGAGCGCTGGACGCTGATCGAGCGCGCAGGCGAGATGGCCGATCTGGTCGGCGCGCTTCCCGAGCGCGACGACCGAGCAATGTACCCCGACCACATCGGCTACGAGGAGGCCTGCCGACGCACGCTCCTGCTCGCGCACCGGCTCGGCAAGCAGATCCACGTGCACGTGGACCAGAAGAACGATCCCGACGAGAACGGCACCGAGACGATTCTGTCGATCATCGACGAGCTGGGCCTCTCGTATCCGGCGGGCGAGCCGACGGTCTGGCTGCTGCACGTGATCTCGCCGTCGCGCTACGAGGAGAGCCGCTTCGACGAGATGGCCCGCCGGCTGGCCGCGAAGAACATCGGCGTGATCTGCTGCCCGTCGGCCGCGCTCAGCATGCGGCAGCTGCGTCCGCTGCGCACTCCGACGGGCAACTCGATCGCGCGCGTGCTCGAGCTGCTCGCGGCCGGCGTGCAGGTCCGCATCGGCTCCGACAACATCTGCGACATCACCTCGCCGGCGGGAACCCCGGACCTGCTCGACGAGTTCTTCGTGCTCTCCAACGCGATCCGCTTCTACGACGTGGGAATCCTGTCGAAGCTCGCCGCAGGCCACGCGCTCGACGATGCGGATCGCGGGAAGATCCGGCGCCACCTCGAGCTCGACGCGGTCGAGGTCGCGCGAGCGCTCGCGGACCGCTGAATGAAGGCCGGACTGGACGCGAACGCGGTCGCGATCGTCGAGAGGGTGATCGTGGACTCTCCCTACGGCCGGCTGCTCGGTCTGGTGCTCGAGTCCTGTGAGCCGGACCGCGTGGTGGTTCGACTGCCCTACCGCAAGGAGCTCACCACGCTCGGCGATACCGTGCACGGCGGCGCGATCGCGGGGCTCGTCGACTCCGCCGCGACGGCGGCGTTCTGGGCGAAGTCGGCGCTCGCGCCGGGCTCGCGCGGCACGACGATCGGCTTCTCGCTCTCGTTGCTCTCGGCCGGCCGCGGCGTCGACTTGGTCGCGGACGCGCGAGTGCGCCGGCGCGGCCGCGAGATCTGCAATGGCGAGGTCAGCGTACGCGACGCGAAGGGCGCGGACGTGGCGCTCGCGATCGTGACCTACAAGCTCTCGAGCTAGGCCGCCCCGCGGCAAGCGCCGCTACGCTGCCAACTCGTGGCGCGCACCGAGGAACCATTCCCCCAGCTCGCGCGCGCTCTTGGGTCGCTGTGCGCGGTCACGCGAGAGCGCGAGAGAGAACAACGCCACGACCGCATCCGAGCAGTCCGGGCGAGTCTGCCGCAGGTCGATCGCGCGCGCGCTGCGAATGGCCTGAAGTGTCTCAGCCCCTGTACTGTGTTCGAACGGGTGACGACCGGCGATGGCCTCGAAGACCACGACAGCGAGGCTCCAGAGATCGAAGCTCTGATCCGAGCGGCCGCCGTTCAGCGCCTCGGGCGACATGTAGAGGGGCGTCCCGAGGAAACCGCTCTGAGTCCCGGTCGCATCGTCGGCGCTTCCTCCCGTCGGCGCGGAAGCGAGATTCGCCTCGCCCGCGATCCGTGCCAAGCCGAAATCGAGAAGCTTCGGGATGCCGTCGTCGGTGAATCCGACGTTGCTCGGTTTCACGTCGCGGTGAAGCAGCCCCGAATCATGCAAACGCGCAAGCACGCCGGAGAGCTCTGCTCCGATCGCGAGCGCGTCCCGGATCGGGAGCGGCCCTCTGGAAATACGCTCCGCCAGCGTCCCGCCCGCGAGATACTCCATCAGCAGGATGGGCGTGCCGTGCCAACTCTCCACACCGAAGATCAGGGCGAGATTCGGGTGGCGGACGGAGGCCATCGCACGTGCCTCGCGGCGCAGTCGAACGGAGTCCTCCGGGCTGGTCTCGGGAAGCGTCTTCAAGGCCAAGCGTCTCTCGAGGTCTAGGTCCGTCGCAAGGTATACGACCCCCATGGCCCCGGCGCCTATCCGACTTTCGAGTCGAACCTTCCCGAAGAGCGTCTTCGGAAGCCGCGAGGCCCGGAGCTCGTCCCCGCACTCGGCGCACGGCCCACGGCTGCTCGCGGCCACATGACCGCAGCCGCGACACTCGCCGGCGGAGGTCTCTTCACTCGCTCCCGGTCGCCGCGCGGACAGCGAATCGCGAAGCCGCAGGTTCTCGAGGGCCAATCCAGCCGCGTCGCCGATCGCCGAGAGGAGTCGAAGGTCCTCGCGTGAGTAGCGCAGCTCACTCTGCTTCGGTCCAAGCGCGAGGAGCCCGGTGAGCCCTCCATCGGAGCCCACCATTGGAACGAGCACTTCGGCGCCGGCGTCGGCGATCCAGACTCGTGCTTCCTCGGAGAGGCCATCGAGCGGTGGCGCCGGACGGTCGAGCGCGACGCGAAGCGGCCTGCGCTGCTCCGCCAGGAGCGCGGGCAGACGAGAAGCACTTTCGAGGCGTCGCGTGCGCCCGACGAGCGGCTGGAGTCCGCCCGAGCTCGGATCCCGGACCAGCAGCCCGATCGACTCGAGGTGCAGTGCGCGATCGATCTCCCGCGTGAGCGCTTCGGCGAGCTCGCCGGTCGAGCTTGCGCGGAGGCTGCGCTCCGCGACGTCGGCGAGGATCTGCTGGGCGTCGTAGGCCTCGCGGAAGAAGATCCGATCGATGGCTGCGACGATCCGAACACGAAGTCGCAGCGCGGCGATTCCGGCGAGGAGGAGCGCGCCGATGCGAAACATGGGCGCTCCCGAGAACAAGCTCTCGACCGTCGCGCTCCGCTCCCGGTAGACGTTCAGCAGGACCAGCGCGAACGGGATACCGACTGCGGCGGCCACGGTTCCGCGCGCGAGCGCGTACTGAGCCGCCTTGCGAAGAATCGTGCGGACCTCGAGCACGCGCTGCACGACCACCGCGTACGCAGTGACGGCCGCGATCGCGAACATCGAGATCAAGTTGAGAGGCCGTAGCACTGCCTCGACCGCGGGCCGGCGCGCGAATGCCTCGATCGTCCTCGAGACGGCGGGCAGGAGCGCGTAGGCGAAGGGCAACGCGACGGAGAACGCGAGGCCCCAGGCAAAGAGCGAGACGCGGCGGCGCTCGTCCGGAGCTGCCCGACGGGTGCGCCAGACGAGCATCACCGGCACCGGCAGCAACGGCGCGAATACGGCCGCCCAGTAGAGACTGACCGGGTTCGACCGGTCGAAGCGCGCAAGCCACGTCAGATCGCTCCGAGCGGCGAGCACGAGATTGGCGGCGATCAGTCCCAGAGCCCCGACCACCGACACGGCGATCGCCGCTCGCACCACGTTCGCGCTGCCACGGCTCTCGAGAGCGCGCGGGAAGTCGCGAAAGAACAGCCAGGCGATCGCCGGCGTGAATGCGTCGATCGGGACCGCCCGGACCGCGTGGACGCCCCGCGCAAGTGGTGCAGGCAGCGCCGCCGCAAGCGCGACGATCGGCGGGTACGCGAAGAAGACCGCGATCAGCAAACAGAGCGCGGCGAGATGCTGGATGCGCGCATCGCCCCTCGCGCCCAGCAGCAGATGCGCGGCCAGAGCGCTGAACGCCAGGATCTCGACGGCACGCTGCCAGTCCTGCAGCGAGGTGGCCCTGTGCCACTCCGCGCCAAGTGCAACTGCCGCGAGCCCCGCAAGACCGAAGAGGATCTGGACGGCGGCGATCGCACAGACCGCGGCGACCCATTCACGTCGCTTCGCCGCGCCGTTCGAACTCCTCATTCAAGGAGCATTCTAGCTCCTATCCGCAGCCGAGACCGACACCCTTGATCGGTTTGTCGGGGTACCGCCGCTTGAGCCTCTCCATGAGGGCCATCGTATCTGCTTTGATCGTGTTCCAAGCCGACTCGACAATATCTGGCGTCACTTCGCCACCCCGTGCCAGCTCTTTGCACTTGCGGCCACAGAGAAAGGCGCACCCAAGCGTCGCCCAGTCATCTTCGTTCGGTGAGTCAGGCCATTTGTCGAGGTTTTTTCTGAGGTGAGGCTCGGTGAGGTTGAATGCCTTCAGAATGACTTCGCGGCCGTAGGACGCCTCGTTCTCCAGACCAGCGTCGAACATCGACCACAGCTTGAGGACGATCCTAGAGGCAGTCTCAAAATTGTCTCAGCATGATGCAGATACAGGCGAGTTGGACGAATGCTCGGTAGTTCTGGGCTTTGTACTCCCAGCGGGTGACGACGCGGCGGAAGTTCTGCAGCCAGGCGTTGA
>VGRW01000052.1 GCA_016875225.1 Deltaproteobacteria bacterium | reverse complement strand
GCCGGCGAACGGCCCGCCATCCCCTCGAAGGCCGCCGCTGGCCCTCGGCCGCCGAGCCACCACCGCCGACGCCCTCGCAGCGCACCGCGACCACCTACGGATCACCGTGGTGAGAAATGCGGGCTAGACAAAGACAGACTGCAACAATCCGTTGCATGAGTCTTCCGCGGCGGTCGGGGGTCTTCTACTTCCCCTAGTCACCATTGCCGCGAGCTGCGACTCGAGATCGTAGACGTCGGGCGAGGCACTCGGCTTGCCGAATGCAGCGCAGTCGGGACCGAGGAATCCGGGCCGATCGCTGGGTCAGGCGCTGAGCGCGGGCGCTCCGGACGAACGCAGCTGCTCGTAGACCGGTGGCTCGCCGAGGCCGAGCTTCTGCCGCACCTGCTCGATCGGCTGCTCGAGCAGCGCCTCCCAGTCCTGGTCGAGCAGCCACTCCGCGCGCCGACCCCTGCGGAATCCCTGGCGGATCAGCCGGCCGAGCTCGGAGTTCCAGCCGCCGTTCCGGAGCGAGCGCCAGACCAGGTAGCCGATCCCCGTGTTCCCGGTCTGCGCGAGCGTGAAAGCGAGCACCGCCATTTCACCGCGCATGTCGCGGTCGTAGCCGGTCACCACGTGGAAGACGTCGTGCAGGTTGCGCAGGCGGTTGCCGAAGACGCGCGCCTCGCCGCCGAGCTCTCGCGTCTCGCCGAGCTCCTTCGAGGCGGCCTCGCTCGCCCCGGCCAGGCCCTCCGTGCTGATGTTCTCGCGGATGAACCACTCCACGATCGTGCGTCCGAGCGAGCCCGGCGCCATGGCCAGCATCCGCTTCTGGTCGCTCAGCAGGTCGTACAGGTCGCGCTTCTCGCGCAGGATCTGCGCGCCCTTCGGCGATTTCTTGAAGCGGCGGAACAGGCGCTCGTTGGAGTTTCCGCTCATCGCGCCGATCGCGACGATCGCCTGCATCGTGTTGTCGGGGTTCTCGCGCAGCGCGCGCACCGCGCGGCGGGCGACGAGAGGGCGGAGACGATTGCGAGAAGCCATGGTCGATCCTCCTGCATCGGGCTCGGCGCCGATTTGCTGACAAATTATCATACTCGTCCGGCGCCGCACAACGGGGATTTCGAGCGCCGGCGAGGGCGTCGGAACCGCTACTCGGGCAGCCCCCACCTTCGCGCCAGGTTGTTCTTCTGCATCGCGGAAGAGCCCCCGACGATCGGCATGCCGAGCAGGTCCCGCACGTTCCGCTCCATGTCGTGACCTTCGGACAGGCCGTACGCACCCATCACGCGCTGGCAGGCGAGGGCGATCTGCACGCCCGTGTCGGCGACGAAGAGCTTCGCCATCGACGTCTCGACGCTGCACGGCCGGCGCTGCTGCGCGAGCCAGGCCGCGTGATAGAGCATGTGCCGGCAGGCCTCGAGCTGCGTGCGCGCCTCGACGAGCGTGTGGCGGACCGCCTGATGGGCGGCGATCGGCTTGCCGAACTGCTCGCGCTGCTGCGCATAGCTCCACGCCTCTTCGACCGCGGCCTGCGCGATGCCGAACGTGACCGCGGTGATTTCGAGCTTCTCGACGTCGAGCGCGCGGCCGGCCAGCATCTTCCAGCCGCGGCCGAGCGCGCCGGGCCCCCCGACGACGTTCTCGAGCGGCACGGGAGCGTCGTCGAAGACGACGTCGGACGAGAGCGTGTAGCGCAGGTTCATGTGCTCGATCGGAGAGATCGAGATGCCGGGGCCCTTGGGATCGACGAGCACGAGCGAGAGGTTCTGGTAGCGCGCGTCCGCCGGGCCGCTGCGCACCAGGCAGTAGATGAAATCGGCGAACTCGGCGCCGGTGCACCAGCGCTTCGCGCCGTTCAGCAGCAGCTCGCGGCCGTCCGAGGACAGGCGGGCGGTGGTGCGAACGCTCGCCAGGTCGCCGCCGACGTCGGGCTCGCTCAGTCCGTAGGCGAAGAGCAGCTCGCCCCGCGCGAGTCTCGGGAGCAGCGCGCGCTTCTGCTCCCCGCTGCCGTTCTCGCTGATGTTCATGCCGCCGTAGAACGCGCAGTGGATGAACGGGCCCGCCGCAAACGCCCCGCCGCGACAGAGCTCCTCGATCACCGCCACCGCGGCGACCAGATCCACGCCCGCTCCGCCGTGCGACTCGTCGATCGTGAGGCCGCAGACCCCGAGCGCGGCGAGCTTCGCGAAGAGCTCGCGCGGGAAGCGATGCTCGCGGTCCCAGAGCCGCCGCTTCTCGGGCGGCATCTCGGCGGCGACGAAGCGCCGCAGCGTCTCGCGCAGCAGCCCGATGTGCTCGGGCTCGTCGGCGAAGTGGCTCGGCATCGCGCGGGCTAGTCGGCCGAACGCCAGGCGGCACCCC
Source organism: Deltaproteobacteria bacterium (assembly GCA_016875225.1). Taxonomy (NCBI): domain Bacteria; kingdom Pseudomonadati; phylum Myxococcota; class Myxococcia; species Deltaproteobacteria bacterium. The sequence continues at coordinate 23,644 of VGRW01000052.1, read as the reverse complement.
AGCGATCCGCGAAGACGAGCTTGTCGACCGGTCGGCGCGAGATCGGCCCGTGCCCCTTTCCCGCCGGCCATCCGACCGGGACGGCCGCAGCGGTCGCCCATGGCTCGGGTATTCCAAGCAGCTCGCGCACTTCCGGCTCGACCTCGCACAGCAGCGTCGTGAGCACGCAGCCGAGTCCTTCGGCGCGACAGGCGAGCAGGAAGTTCTCGACCGCGGTGTAGATCGACGCGCCGCCCACCACCGAGACTCGCGGCTGCTTCGCGTCGGTGATCGCCATCGCTTCGGGGTTGAAGCAGAAGATCGCGACCAGAGGAGTGTCGGCGAAGTGCTCGGCCAGGTGATCGCCCGCGGCGATCATGCGCTCGGTCTTCGCCTTCACCTCGGCCGGCGCCTTCGCGAGAAGCTTGCGATGTCCCGCCGAGTAGGCCTTCCAGCGCGCTTCGTAGAGCGTGCCGAGCTTCTGCTTCGCCGCGCGCTCGCGAACCACGACCACGCGCCACGGCTGCATGTTTCCACCCGTGGGCGCCCACGCCGCGGCCTGCAGGATGCGCCGCGTGACGTCGGCCGGGATCGGATCGGGCCTCAGGCGCCTGACCGCCCGCAGCGTCGACATCGCTTCGTACAGATCCATGCGAGGCTCCTCTCTGCTAACGACCCTTGAAGTTGGGGGAGCGCTTCTCGCGCAGCGCGGCCAACGCCTCTTGGTGGTCCTGGCTGCGGAACGTGACCAGCTCCAGCGCGAGCGAGGTGTCGAACGCGATGTTGAGCGCGTCCTTCACCAGCTTGTTCACCGCCTGCTTCGTGAACTGCACGGCCAGCGGAGCGCCCGCAGCGAGACGGGAGGCGAACGCCAGCGCCTCGCGCTCGAGATCCGCGGCCGGCACGACCCGGTTCACGAGCCCGATGCGCTCCGCCTCGTGCGCCTGGAGCGCATCGCCCGTCATCAGGTACTGCTTCGCGCGAGCGGGGCCGAGCAGGAGCGGCCAGATCGCGGCGCCGCCATCTCCCGCCACGACGCCGACGCGCACGTGCGGGTCGGCGATCACCGCCGTGTCGGCCATCAGGATCACGTCGCACAGAAGCGCGATCGACGCGCCGAGCCCGACCGCTGGACCGTTCACGGCCGAGACGATCGGAAGCTCCACGTCGAGCAGATCCCAGATCAGCTGCTTCGCGTCGCGCCGCAGCTCGGAGAGCTTCTCCGGGTCCTGAAGCTCCGGAAACCAGTTGAAGTCGCCGCCCGCGCTGAAGGCTCTGCCGCTTCCCGTGATCACGATCGCGCGCGCGGTTCGCTCTCGCTTCAGCCCGCGGAACAGGCGCGCGAGCTCGACGTGCAGATCGCCATCGACCGCGTTCAGCGGGCTGGTGCGGTGCGCGATCACGACGCGCAGCACGTCGCCGACGCGCTCGAAGCGCAGGTGACTCCAGCTCGACTCCTCGATGCGCGGCTCGCTCATCGCCTCTCCTCGGCCCCCTCGCGCCGCAGCATATCCCGTCGCGCTTGACGCGGTCGCGCGAGTAGGCTGATAATGATAACAGATCTCATTTAGGAAGACCCCGAATGCGCACGCTCCTGATCCTGCTCGCGGCACTTCTGCTCGGCGCGAAGCCTGCGGCCTCCGAGGCCGAGGACTGGCGCGCGAACGCACAAACCGCGCTGCACCTGCTCGACTACGTCGGCGTCGACTACCCCGAGTTCGTGAAGGATGGCGTGGTGCTCGACGAAGCCGAGTACCAGGAGCAGCTCGAGTTCGCTTCGCGAGTCGTGGCGCTGCTCCCCGGCCTGCCTGACAGGCCCGAGCGCGCGCGGCTGATCGCCGACGCCGAGTCCGTCGAGAAGCTCGTGCGCGCGAAGGGCCCCGGCGCGCAGGTCTCCGCCGCGACGGCCGACCTGCGCTGGGCGCTGATCGCGGCTTACGGGCTCGCCGTCGCGCCCAGGCACGTCCCCGAGCTCGCGCGGGGCAAGAAGCTCCATGCCGCGAGCTGCGAGAGCTGCCACGGCGCAGACGGAAAGGGAGACGGCTCGGCTGGAGCGGGCTTGGAGCCGGCCCCGGCGGACTTCACCGACGCGGCGCGGATCGCGCAGCGCAGCGTCTACGGTCTGTACAACACCATCACGCTCGGCGTCGGCGGAACTGGAATGGCGGCGTACACGCAGCTCAGCGACGAGGATCGCTGGGCGCTCGCCTTCTTCGTCTCGCAGCTCGCCTTCACGCCGCAGGAGCTCGATCGCGGCGAGTCTGCCTGGAAGACGGGGAAGCACGCCGAGACCTTCTCCGATCTCGGCAACGTCGCGACGCTCTCCAGCGACGAGGTCGCGGCGCGCTTCGGGGCCGACGCCGCCGATGCTCAGCGCTGGCTGCGCGCTCACCCCGAGGCGCTTGCGGCGGTCGCGGCTTCGCCGATCGACTTCACGGTGAAGACCTTGCGCGAGAGCCTCCTCGCGAGTCGCGGCGGAGACTCCGCCACCGCGCAGCGGCTGGCACTCACGGCCTATCTCGAGGGCTTCGAGCTGATCGAGGCCAGCCTCGACGCCGTCGACTCGGATCTGCGCACCCGGATCGAAGCCGAGATGATGACGTACCGCACGAAGCTCGGTTCGGGCGAGCCCGCGGAGGATGTAGAGCGCCAGCTCGGCGCGATCGTCGCTCTGCTCGAGCACGCGCAGACGCGCCTCGAGGGCGACAGTCTCGGCGCCGGCGCGCTGTTCACCTCGTCGCTTCTGATTCTGTTCCGCGAGGGGCTCGAGGCGATTCTGGTGCTGGCCGCGATCATCGCCTTCCTCGTCAAGAGCGAGCGACGCGACTCACTTCCCTGGGTCCATCTCGGCTGGGGACTCGCACTCGTGGCGGGCGCCGCGACCTGGTTCGTCGCGACGTACGTCGTGGCCATCTCCGGGGCGAGCCGCGAGATGACAGAGGCGGTGAGCGCGCTTCTCGCCGCGGGCGTGCTGCTCTACGTCGGGGTCTGGCTGCATTCGAATGCGAACTCCCGCGCGTGGCAGAGCTTCCTGCGCGATCGCGTCGGCGGCGCGCTGAACCGCCGCACGCTCTGGGCGCTCGCGAGCGTGTCTTTCCTGGCGGTCTACCGAGAGCTCTTCGAGATCGTCCTGTTCTACCAGGCGCTCTGGGCGCAGGCCGGGGACGCCGGTGGAGGGCCGCTTCTCGCCGGAATGGGCAGTGCGGTGGGGCTGCTCGCGCTGGTCGGATGGGGCGTGTTCCGGTACGGGCTCCGGCTTCCGATCGGCCAGTTCTTCAAGGTCACGTCGGTCGTGCTGGCGGCGCTCGCGGTGATCTTCGTCGGGCAGGGCGTGTCGGCGCTGCAAGAGGCGGGAGCCGTCGGCGTGAACGCGGTCGCATTCGTCCGGGTTCCGGCGCTGGGAATCTTCCCGACCGCGCAGACGCTTGCCGCCCAGGTCGCAGCCGCCCTGCTGGTAGCCGGCAGCTTCGTCTGGGCCGGCCGACACCGAATCGCGTCGGCCGAGAGCGCGGATGCGCGCTAGACGTGGAGACTCGCTGGCGCAAGTCGTGGCTCTGGCGCTCGCGTGTGCGACGCTCGGCGCCGCATCTGCCGCGTCGGAGAACATCTGGAAGCAGGAAAGCCTCGGTGGAGACTGGGGTGGGTTGCGCGGCACGCTCGCGGACCAGGGCGTCAGCGTGGAGCTGGTCGGCACGAGCGACGTGATGGGAGTCGTCGCTGGCGGGATCGAGCACGACACCGAGTACCTGAGTGACGTCGATCTGATGCTGACGTTCGAGACCGAGCCGCTGCTCGGGTGGAAGGGCGGGACGATCTTCGTCTACGGGCTCGGCCTCTTGAACACCGGGAGCCCGAGCGAAAACGCCGGCGACACACAGACGCTCGACAACATCGACGCGCGGAGGAATGGAAGCTCTACGAGGCCTGGATCCAGCAGGAGCTGCTCGACGGGAGGATGTCGCTGCTGGCCGGGCTCTACGACGTGGCCGGGGAGTTCGACGTCATGGAGTCCGCTTCGCTGTTCCTGAACAGCTCGTTCGGCACCGGAAAGGACCTGTCGCAGAGCGGCCGCAACGGTCCGAGCATCTTCCCCTCGACTTCGCTCGGCCTGCGCCTGGACGTCCGACCCGCTCCCGAGGTCTACGCCCGGATCGCCGTACTCGACGGCGTGCCGGGCGATCCCGATGATTCGCGCGCGGGCAAGGGTCACTTCAGCCTGCGGAGCGATGACGGCGTCTTCTGCATCGGCGAGCTCGGCCTCCTCGGCGGCGGTGGGGCCGCGGGCGACGCTCCCTACACCAAGGTGGGTCTCGGCGGCTGGTACTACTCCGCAAAGGGAGACGAGATTCGCGGCGTCGATTCGGACGGCAACCCGCGCCGGCAGCGCGGCAACTACGGCGCGTACCTGCTCGCCGAGCGAGCCGTCTACCGGGAACCGCAGTCGCCCGGGCGCGGGCTCTCGGCCTTCGCGCGTCTGGGCCTTGCAAACGCGGAGCAGAACGAGGTCGCGTACTACGCGGGTGTCGGGGCCGTCTACACCGGACTGTTTCGCGAGCGCCCCGAGGACCAGCTCGGACTGGGTGTCGCCGCCGCCTTTGCCGGGCACGATTTCGAGCGCGCCCGCGAGGCGGAGGGCGCCTCCGTGAAGCATGCCGAGGTCGCGCTCGAGCTCAGCTACCGGATGCAGCTCACGCCCTGGCTGAGCTTCCAGCCCGACCTGCAGTACGTGATCGATCCCGGGTTCGACGACCACGTCGACGACGCCTTGGTGCTCGGCGCCCGCGCCGAGCTCTCCTTCTAGCCGCCCGCGAGTGCGGGCGCCTCCGCTCAGAGCAGCGCGAGCACGCGGTCCGCGTCCTGCTGCGTGGTGTAGAACTGCGCGCCGGCCCAGAGGGCGCCCTCGCGCGCGCCGATCGCGATCCGCTCGCGGAGCATCCGGCCCGCGAGCGCGGCGGCGTCTACACCCGGCGGGGGCTCGAGGAGCACGATGCCGGACCACTCCTCGCCGCCGCGCGGGCTGCGCACGCGGCCGCCCGCCGCGATGATCCCGGCGCAGAGGCGGTCGGTCACGCGGCGGATCTGGTCGCGGATCGCCGTCGGGCCGACGCGCTGCAGCAGATCGAGGCTCGCGCCGAGCGCGGCGATCCCGAGCGTGTTGCGCGCGCCCTCCTCGACGCGGCGAGCACCCGACGCCGGGATCGGAAGATACGGATCGGTCGCGAGGTGCGCGCGAGTGGCGTCTGCCATCGATCCGACGCCCAGGTGTGACGGGACGAGCCTGGGCAGGAGCTCCCGACTCAGGTAGAGCACTCCCGTGCCGGGCAGGCCGAGCAGCCACTTGTGCGCGCCAGCGCAGAGCACGTCGACGCCGGCGCTGCGCACGTCGAGCGGCAGCGCGCCGAGCCCCTGGATGGCATCGACGACGAGGAATGTTCCCGCCGCGCGCGTGACCGCCGAGAGCGAGGCGAGGTCCGCGCGCGCGCCGGTGTCGTAGCGCACCCAGGAGAGCGCGACCGCGCGCGTGCGCTCGCGCAGCTCGCTTCGCAGCAGAGCGGCCGTGACCCGCCCGTCCTCGGCGGGCGCCACGCGCACCGAGATGCCGCGCGGCGCCGCGCCCTGGAACGCGTGCACCACGCTGCGGTACTCGCCCGCGAAGCAGAGCACCTCGTCGCCCGGCGAGAGCGGCAGCGCCTCGGCCGCGTAGCAGAGACCCTCTCCGGTGTTGCGCACGAAGCCGATCTCGTGCGGATCGGCGCCGATCAGCCGAGCCAGCTTCGCGCGCACCGTCTCGACCTCGGCCTCGAGCTCGAGCGCGCCGCCGAAGCCGCGGCTGCACAGGCGCTCCAGCGCCGCGCTGGCGCGGTCGCGCGCCGTCGTCGGTAGAAGTCCCTGCGCGTTCGTCGCGAAGTACGCCACCCGCTCGAGCGCGGGGAAGAGCGCTCGCGCCTCGGCGAGCGAGAGCGACGAGGGCGATTCTTCGTCAGCCCCGCCCATGCTCGACGACCACCTTGATCTCGTCCGCTCCCGCCGCCAGCGCCGCGAACGCTTCGGGCGCCTCGCTCAGCGCGATCCGGCGCGTGATCAGCGGCGCGGCGTCGATCGCGCCCGACCCGATCAGCTCGACGGCGCGGCGGTGCTCCTCGAGCTCGCAGCCCAGGCTCGAGCGCAGCGTGAGCTCGTTCAGGAGCCAGCGGATCGGCCGCATCGGCAGCTCGTCCAGGCACAGCCCCATCAGGAACACCGTGCCGCGCGGGCGCACCAGCCGCTGCGCGCGCTCGATCGTCTCGGGCAGGCCGACCGCTTCGATCACCAGCTCGGGGCCGGGGCCGAAGCGCCGCGCGACCTCGGCCCGAACGTCCTCGGCCGGATCGAGCACACGCTCCGCGCCCAGCCGGAGCGCGGCCTCGCGCCTTCGCGCGCGGCCCTCGACGACCCAGACGTCGCTCACTCCGTAGACTCGCGCCGCCGCCAGGCACGACAGACCGATCGGGCCTGCTCCGATCACGAGCGCGCTCTTCGCCTGTCTCACCTCGGGGTGGTCCAGGCAGCGCAGCCCGTTCGCGAGCGGCTCGGCGAAGCAGAGCGCACCGGGGTCGAGGCCGCCCGACACCGGGATGAAGCACACCGCGGGAACCGCGACGAACTCGGCCAGCCCGCCGATCCCCTTGCCGTTGCCGAGCGAGATGCCATCGCGGCAGTGGCTGCCCAGCCCGGCCCGGCAGCGCTCGCAGCGGCCGCAGGGCGCGCCGGTGTGGACCGCGCCGAGCGCTCCGGGCGCGAGGCCACGCACGCCCTCACCCACGGCGGCCAGCTCGCCCGCCACTTCGTGGCCGAGCACCACGCCCGAGCCGTAGGTCGCGTGCTTCCAGAAGTGCAGATCCGAGCCGCAGATTCCGGTCGCCCGCACGCGCACCAGCACCTCGCCGGGCCTCGGCGCTGCGAGCGGCAGCTCCTCCACGCGCAGATCACGCGGGCCGTGCTGCACGACGGCCCTCATTCGCTCGGGAAGGCGCATCGACCCCTCCACTGCCGCGCACGGTACCACGCGGGCGTGCGGGTTCGGGCCGCTTGGCTGGACGACAACGCTGTTGTCTTCCTGCTCGCTGCCGGACTAGAGTGGCGCCATGAGTCAGGGCAGCGCGGCACGCGTCCCCTCTCGCCGGGATCCGGCGGCGACCCGCCGATCGATCCTGGAGGCGGCCCGCGAGCTGGTCGCCGAGCGAGGCCCCGATTCGCTCACGATGTCGGACGTCGCGCACCGCGCGGGCGTGAACCGCGTGACGCTGTACCAGCATTTCCGCACGCGAGAGGATCTGCTCGGCGCGGTGATCGAGCGCATCTCGGAAGAGGTCAGCTCACTGCTCGTGAGCGCGGCCGCGCCCGACCAGCGCGTCGGATTCATGCTCGACTATCTGCTCGAGCATCCCGAGGTCGGCCGGCTCTGGGTCTACGGGATCCTGTCGCAGATTCCGATCGCCAATCACACCGGCTGGCAGCGCTACCTGCAGGCGATCGAGCAGTTCGCCGCGAGCGACGCTGCCGCCCCGGGGATCGATGCGGAGATGCTCGCGCACGTGCTGCACTGCGCCGTGCTGCTCTGGTCGGTGCGCGCGGAATCGCGAATCGCCGACGCGGAGGACCGGCGCGAGCAGACGCACCGCTTCGCGCGCGAGCTCGACCGGCTGCTGAGTCACGGCGCGCGGCGCAGCGCCGAATCCGCGAACCAAGAGCAGAAGGAGAAGTGAGATGAAGTTCGGGATCTTCTACGAGCACCAGCTGCCGCGTCCGTGGACCGAGGGCAGCGAGCAGCGTCTCTTCCAGGAGGCGCTCGACCAGATCGAGCTCGCCGACCGGCTCGGCATCGACTACGCCTGGGAGGTCGAGCACCACTTCCTCGAGGAGTACTCGCACTCCGCGGCGCCCGAGGTCTTCCTGGCCGCGGCCTCGCAGCGCACCAAGTACATCCGGCTCGGGCACGGGATCGTGCTCATGCCCACCGAGTACAACCATCCGGCGCGCGTCGCCGAGCGAGTCGCGACGCTCGACCTGGTCTCGAACGGACGCGTGGAGTTCGGCACCGGAGAGTCCGCGTCGCGCGCGGAGCTGGAGGGCTTCAACATCGACCCGGCCACGCGCCGCGCGCAGTGGCGCGAGACCGTGGAGCAGACCGCGAACCTGCTCGCGATGGATCCGTATCCCGGCTTCGAGGGCAAGTTCTTCTCGATGCCGTGCCGGAATCTGGTTCCCAAGCCGGTGCAGCGCCCGCATCCGCCGCTCTGGGTGGCGTGCTCGAATCGCGAGACGATCCACCTGGCCGCGCAGCTCGGGCTCGGCGCGCTGACCTTCGCCTTCGTCGACATGGCCGAGGCGAAGAAGTGGGTCGACGACTACTACACGACGCTCGAGCGCGAGTGCACGCCGATCGGTCACGCGATCAACCCGAACATCGCCATGGTCACGAGCTTCTCGGTCAACCACGACGCCGAGGAGGCCCGGCGGCGCGGTCTCGACGGGTTCCGCTTCTTCCAGTTCGGGCTCGGCCACCACTACGCCTTCGGCAAGCACGTGCCCGGACGCACCGACATCTGGAAGCAGTACGAGGCGATGCGCGGCTCGCTTCCCGAAGTGGGAATGGGCGAGGGCGGAATCGGAACCCCCGAGCAGGTCGGCGCGCACCTGCAGCAGTTCGCGGACGCGGGCGTCGACCAGGTGGTCTTCATCCAGCAGGGCGGAAAGAACCAGCACGCGCACATCTGCGAGTCACTCGAGCTGTTCTCGCGCGAGGTCATGCCGCGCTTCAAGGCCGGAGAGGCCGAGCGGGAGCGCAAGAAGCTCGCGCGACTCGCGCCCGCGCTCGAGCGGGCGATGGCGCGCAAGAACCGCATGAAGGAGCTCGCCGACGCCGAGATCCCGCCGATCACCCCGTACGGCTTCGCGATCGCCGAGACCAGCGGCAGCACCGCGCTCGACGAGGCGACCCGGCGCCGGCAGGAGCGGATGCGCGAGATGAGCGAAGCGGTGCGAAAGGCGGGTAACTGAGATGGCAAAGCTGGTCTACACCGAGCAGGAGATCATGAGCGACCACGACTACGCGCGTCCGCACCAGGCGATGGGACATCGCCTGCACGGCGGATTCGACGCGAGCGGCCATTACATCCCGCCGCGCACGCGGGTGCGTGTGCCGGCGGTGCGGGCGTGGACCGACGCGTTGCGCGCCCGGAGCGGAGACGTGCTGGCCGTCGATCCCGCGCTGATGAGCCCCGACCGCTACCCGAACGAGGCGCAGATGAAGTTGCTGCTTCGCGAGGGCGTGGACCGCGTGCTCTGGGACTCGTTCACGACCACCGGCCTGCTCGAGGCGCGCGGCCGCTTCATCGCCGACGCCGTCTTCCCCGATCTGCAGAAGATCATCGTCGAGGACATCTCGGGGATGGCGATCGGGCATCTCTCGAAGGGGATGCTGAAGGCGCACGGCCTCGACGAGGGCGGCGAGCCGGCGCGCGGAATCGGCGCCCACGACGTGATGTGGTTCGTGGTGCGCGACCTCGCCTTCGGTCCGCGGAGCTACCCGATGCCGACGCCGCCCGAGTTTCTCGGGCGGCCCGACAGCGCCGCGCGGCTCGCGCCCGAGCTGCCCCAGCCGTTCGAGCAGCTCGTGCTGCTGATGATGAACCTGCTGCTGATCGAGTACGGCGCCGAGAGCCTGTTCAGCTTCGACCAGCGCCTGCTCCTCGACCCGGAGCTGTTCCGCGAGCGCCGCGCGCAGGCCGACGAGGCCGCAGCCATGATCGAGCGGATCCGCGCCGACGAGGCGGTGCACGTCACCTCGCTCCGCGTCGATCTCGGCGAGCTGCGCTCGGTCACGTTCAAGAAAACCGACGGCGGGACGATCGCGGGCGCCGAGATCGTCGACCGGCTCTGGGACGTGGTCGTGCGCTTCGTGCGCGACGAGCAGCCGAAACTCCGGCGCGAGCAGCAGACACCCTGGATCGAGCGGACGATTCTCGACGACCCCAGGGGCGGCGAGCGCGTGCTCGCCGCGTTCCGGGCCCTAGCCGGCTGAGGCTCCGCCTCCGAGCAGCTCCGCCAGGGTCACCTCACGCTTCTCGGCCGCGGAGATCCCGGCGGCGAGCGCGAAGGCGAGCGTCTGCCTCGCTTCGCCCGCATCCTGCGGCGGCTGGCGTCCCTCGCGCAGCGCGTCGACGAAGTCGCGCGTGCCCAGTCGGAACGAGTCGGCCCAGTCGGCGTCGATGCCGTGGAAGGCGCGCGTCTCGCCATCGGCGTAGAGAACCACGGCGGGCTCGTCGAGAAGCTGACCCGTGCAGCGATTCACCCAGATGATTCCGCTGGTGCCGTGGATCTCGATCCGGTCATCGCTCACGTAGTACTTCGAGCGCACCTTCATCGCGAGCGACGCGATCACCTCCCACGAGCCGAAGCGCGGCATCGCGCCGGCGTACTTCCACGAGATCAGCGCGGGCCCGTCGTACCAGGAGTCCTCGCCGAGCCGGAACCAGTGGATGAACGCGTGCACGCGCTCGATCTCCGCGGGGATGAAGAAGCGCGCCATGTTGTAGCAGTGGTAGCCGTGGTCGAAGGTGGTGGGGCCTCCGCCGCAGCGCGACGGATCCGTGCGCCAGGCCTGCGACGACGGCGCCACGGTCCATCCGCCCGAGGGATGTCCCGCGGCGGTCTTCACGCGCACCGAGATCGGCTCGCCGATCGCGCCCTGCGCGATCAGCTCCTTCGCCTTCCGGTGCGGCGGGTAGTACATGAAGTTCTCGAACACGCGCAGCGTTCGCCCCGAGCGCCGCGCGGCGGCCGTGACCGCATCCCACTCTGCGAGCGAGAGCACCGGCGGCTTCTGCAACGAGACGTGCTTGCCCGCCTCGAGCGCGGCGATCGCCTGGGCCGCGTGCAGGTGGTGCGGCGTCAGGATGTCCACCGCGTCGATCTCGGGGTCGGCGAGAAGCTCGTCGAGGCTCGCGTACGCGCTGCGCGCGCCCCACTCGTCCGCCCGGCGCCGAGCGAGCGTCAGGTCGACGTCGCAGACCGAGGCGATCTCCGCGTCCGGATGCTCGAGATAACCGAGACACTGCAGATCGGAGATCCGCCCGCCGCCGACGATTCCGATCCGGATTCGCTCCTTCGTCACGTGTCTAGGCTCGAGCTTCTAGACCGCGTCGGGATGGCGCAGCATCTTGTTCACCTCGTCGAGGTGCAGCTCCTCCGCGACGACCATCTGCCGTGCGTACTCCTCGAGCAGGACCGACTTACGGGGCACCGCGTGCATCAGCTCGTAGTAGCGCGCGAGCGCGGACTTCTCGTGCTCCAGGCTCTCGCGCAGGATGTCGGTGACGTCGTGCCGGTGGGTCTCGAGCAGCGCGCCGATCTCGAGCGACGGGTGCCCGCCGAGCCACACCACCAGCTCGCCGGCCTTGCGCGCATGCAGCAGGCTCTCGTCGGAGTTGGCCTTCAGCCAGCCGACGATCGGGATCCGGTTGAGACCGAAGACCATCAGCGAGTAGTGCGTGTACCGGACCACGCCGGCGAGCTCGAGCTCCATGATGGTGTTGAGCAGCGCGATCGCGCGCTCCTTGTCGGCGTCGTTCATCTCGGACTCCTCGTGAATCGTGAATGGCCGGAACTCTTGCACAGGATGTCAGGTTCGCGCCCCGCGGCCAATCCCCGCGCCGAAACCGGTAAGCTCGGCCGGTGCAAGACGCGATCCCGACGCCGGAGAACATCGACGCAGTGTTCCTGACCCGCGTGCTCGGGTCCGCGGGCTTCGGGTCCGCAGAGGTGCTCGGCTTCACTGCCGAGCGCATCGGCACCGGTCAGCTCGGGCGCTGCTACCGCTTCCGGCTCGAGCTCGCGAACGGGGGATCCGACGCGCCGCGCTCGCTGGTCGGCAAGTTCCCCTCCGACGACGCGAAGAGCCGCGAGACGGGCGTCGCGCTCGGCCTGTACCGCAAGGAGGTCGAGTTCTACCGCACGCTCGCGCCCCGGCTGCGGATCCGCACGCCGCACTGCTACTTCGCGCAGGTCGACGGGGTCGGGCCCGACTTCGCGCTGATTCTCGAGGACATGGCGCCGGCGATCGCGGGCGACCAGATCCGCGGCTGCTCGCCGGAGGTCGCGCGCGCGGCGGCGCTCGAGGTCGCGGGCCTGCACGCGCCGACCTGGTGCGACGCGAAGCTTCGCGAGGTCGACTGGGTGGTCGGCTCGTCGGGCGCGAGCCGCCCGCTCTACGAGTCACTGCTCCCGTCCTTCGTCGCGCGCTACGGCAGCGAGCTCGACGCCGACGTGATCGGGATCCTCCGCCGGGTCGCAGGCGCGAGCGGCCCGCCGTTCGAGTACCCCGCGGAGCCGTTCTCGGTGGTGCACATCGACTATCGGCTCGACAACCTGCTGATCGACGAGACCTGCTCGCCGCCGCGCGTGACAGCGGTCGACTGGCAGAGCTTCGTATTGGGCTCGCCGCTCTCGGACGTCGCGTATCTGCTCGGTGCGTCGCTCCTGCCCGAGGTGCGCCGTCCGGTGGAACGCGGGATCGTGCGCGACTACCACGCGCGACTGATCGAGCTCGGCGTGCGCGGTTACGACTGGGAGCGCTGCTGGGCCGACTACCGGCGCGGCTCGTTCGCGGGCTTCGCCGTGACCGTGGTGGCGTCGATGATCGTGCAGGAGACGACGCGCGGGAACGAGATGTTCCTCTGCATGGCGCGCCGCCACGCGCGCCACGCGCTCGACCTCGGCGCGGAGGAGTTCCTGACCCCGCGCGGCTGAGCTAGATCAGCCCGCTCGCGTCCAGTCCCAGCCGCAGCCGCCCGTAGAGCTCCGCCGCGCCGTCCAGGTCGAAGATCGCGTGCGACGCTCCTGTGTGTACGTCGCGCAGGAAGCGCTGCAGCGGGTGGTTGGAGAGATGGGCCGTGGCGCCGCTCGCCTCCGCCGCGTCGCGGACGACGTCACGCGCGTCGGCGACGACGTGCGCGACCGCGAGCCGCAGCCGCGCGCGCTCGACGGCGGGGCAGGGGTCGCCCTTCTCGGCCCAGCGCACGATCGCCGCCCCGATGCTGCGCAGCTGATCCTCGACCGCGCGGGCGCGGGTGAGCAGGTGCGCGAGCCGGATCTGCGCGGCAGGCTTCTCGCCCTGACGCGTCGTGGTGCCGAACATGCGCCGCTCGCCCAGACGCGACTCGAAGAGCGCGGTGGCGCCGCGTGCGGCGCCGACCAGCGGCGCCGCGGCCGTCAGCGCCAGAAACGGGATCATCGGGTAGCGGTAGGTGGCGCTGCCCAGCCACGCCGCGCCGGGGCTCTCGCCGGATCCGATCGGCGCGAGCTCCTGGCTCATGTGCGAGGGCACGAAGATCTTCTCGGCGACGATGTCGTTGCTGCCCGTCGCGCACAGGCCCGAGGCGTACCAGGTGTCGACGATCCCGAACTTCTCGCGCGGCGCGACGAAGAGCCGCGCCTGGGGCATCCGATCGGGAGTCTCGACGAACCCGCTCACCATCACCCAATCCGCGTGCATGATCCCGGTGCCCCAGGGCCAGCGTCCCGAGAGCGTGTGGCCGCCCTCGACCGGCGTGGCGCGCCCGTTCAGGCTGATCGCGCCGGGAGCGAGCACGTACGGCTGCGCGCCGAAGATCTCCGCCTGCGCCTCGGGCGCGAAGTGTCCGAGCAGCCAGTTGTGCTCCGCGTAGAACGTGGTGATCCAGCCGGTCGACGTGCAGGCCGAGCCGACCTCGACGCCCACGTCGATGAACGTGTCGATGTCGATCTCGTAGCCGCCGAAGCGCCGCGGCACGTAGGAGCGGAACACGCCCGTTCCCTCCAGACCCTTCATCACCGTGTCGTCGACCTTGCGCGCCTGCTCGGCCGCGGGCGCGGCCGCGGCGATCTGCGGCAGAAGCGCGCGCACGCGCTCGACCAGCCCTTCGGCGGGAAGCTCTGAAACCTCGCTCATGCCGAATCCCTCCGCGGCAAGCCTACACGAGTGCTGGGACGTCTAGCGCGCGGCGCTCGCGTAGCGCAGCTCGACTCCGCCGTAGAGCGTGGCGCGCGGGGCGGGCTCGTAGTAGCGGCCGAAGCTCGCGTTGGGCCGGATGCGGTCGTCGAACTTCGTGCCGGTCCAGTTCTGCGCGCCGACGAAGGGCGTGATCGCGAGGTCGCCGCGGCGCAGGTCCCAGCCGAGCCGCAGGTTGGTGGTGGTGGCCGCGGGGGCCGAGGCGCTGTTCGCGTCGTCGACCCAGAGCTTCGAGAAGTAGCGCAGGCTCGAGATCGCGAAGAAGCCCGACGGGTGGTCCCAGCGCAGCTCGAGCCCGAGCACGTTCACCGGGGCGTTCGGCTCCAGGTGCCCGTCCTGCGAGACGACGGCTCCGGAGCCGAGGTCGACGGAGTCGAAGTCGTGATAGCGGTAACTCGCGTAGGTGTAGCTCCCGCGCGCGGAGAGACCCGGCGCGAGCCAGGCCGAGAGCGCGAGCTCCAGCCCGCTCCGGTGTGACTCGCCCGCGTCCTGGTAGTAGGTGACTCCCGCGGCGTTCTCGTACGGAACCGCGACGTTCCGCACGCGCAGCGCGAAGAGCGCCACGTCGTAGTAGAGCCGGTCGAAGAGCAGACCCTTCGCGCCGACCTCGAGGCCGTTCGCGCTCTCGGCGTCGAAGTCGCTCTGGAAGCCGCCGTCGGGATTCGGGGTCTGAAGCTCGGTCGTGGTCGGAACCTGGAAGGCCGAGTCGTAGTTCGCGTAGGCGAAGAACGCGTCGGAGTGGCGCCAGAAGATCCCGAAGCGCGGCGAGAGATCGCGGAAGGTCTTCTCGTCGGAGCCGTCGCCGCTGGTCGCGGTCACGAAGCGATCGCCGAAGTCGAACTTCGTCCAGTCCCAGCGCACTCCGCCGACCACGCCGAAGCCGTTCGCGAAGCGCGTCTCGGCCGAGAGCCACGGCCCCAGCGTCGTCACGTTCTCGGACTGGCGGAACGTCTCGTCGCCGCGCGCTCCTCCCAGGTTCTGGAAGTTCACGCGCAGGTCGCGCTGCAGGTCGACGTCGAAGCCTGCCGTCAGATGCACGGGGCCCGAGGCGTCGGCGAAGACGAGCGAACCGCCCCACGCGCTGCGGTCGAGGTCGACGCGCCGGTTGAAGGGCAGGGCGTTGGCGAAATCGCGCTGCAGACCCCAGAGCACCGCGCGCAGCTGCCGGCCTTCGCCGAACGGGCGGCGCAGCGTGAGCGCGAGCTTCTGCTGGTCGAGCTTCTCGCGCGCATTGAACGCGAGCGCTCCAGGCTGCGCCTGGTCGCGGTCGTCGTCGACCTGGGACTCGGTCAGCGCGCCGGGCTCCTCGCCCACCGGCGCGCTCACGTTCGAGAACGACAACCCCAGAACCGTGCCTCCCGCGAGCTCGCGCTCGAGCTTCGCGAGCAGGTTCCACTGCTCCGCCTTGGAGTGATAGCGGAATCCGTCGGTGCGGGTGCTCGAGATCCCGAGCACGTAGCCGGTGTCCGCCGCGGTGCCGGTGGCGAGCGCGCTGTAGCGCTGCAGGTCGTAGCTGCCCCACGTGGCGCGCGCGCGGACGACCGGCTGCTTCGTCGGCGCGAAGGTTTCGACCGAGATGATTCCCCCGCCACCGCCGCCGTACAGCGACGAGATCGGCCCGCGCAGGATCTCCATCCGGTCGACGAAGTCCATCTCGAGCGAGTCGACCTCGGTCTGGCCGTCCGGCAGCGTCGAGGGAATCCCGTCGACGTACATGTGGACGCCGCGGATTCCGAACTGCGCGCTCGAACCGAAGCCTCGGATCGAGACGCGCGCGTCCTGCGCGAAGTTCGTTCCGCCCTGCGAGAAGGTTCCGGGGACCAGGTCGAAGGCCGACTCGATCGAGGTCGCCGGACTCGCGCGCTGGATCTCCTCGGAGGACACGACGGAGATCGCGAGCGGCGTATCGAGCAGGCGCGAGGGCGCGCGCGGGGACTCGACCTCGAGGTCGCGCAGGTCGCTTGCCGAATCCGCGGCGGTGAGCGCGAGCGCGAGCGCGGCGAGAGCGAGCGGTCCTGCGCGGCGTCTCTGCATCGTGTCGAGGCCCCTCGGCTAGCGGGGGCGCACGTTATCACAGTAAGATGAGCGCCCCATGATCATCGTGATGAAGTCCGAGTTCGGCCCCGACTCCCCCGAGACCCGGCAGGTCATCCGCACGGCGGAGCGCTTTCCCGACGTGCACACCGAGCTGCACGTGATCGAGGGCGCCACGCGCACGTTGACCGAGATCTACCTGCTCGGGCCGACGACGACGATCTCGTCGGAGGCGTTCGAAGAGATCGCCGCGGTCGAGAAGGTGATCCGGATCCGCGAGCGCTACCGCACGATCGGCCGCCACGAGGGCCGCTCCGAGTCGGTCGGCTTCGAGTACAACGGACTGCACTTCGGCCAGGACGGCTTCCACCTCTTCCCCGGGGTCTGCGCCGTCGACACGCGCCAGAACCTCGAGGACACGTTCCGCGCGCTCCGCACGGCGGGAATCCAGACCACGCGAGCCGGAGCCTACAAGCCGCGCACCAGCCCGTACGACTTCCAGGGCCACGGGGCGGCCTGCCTGCCGTTCGTCTTCGAGCTCGCGGGGAAGTACGCGATCCGCGTGATCGCGATGGAGATCACCTCCGAGCCCCAGATCGACGAGATCCGCCGCGCGCTGCAGATCTCGGGTCAGCCGACCGGCGTGATGCTGCAGATCGGCACGCGAAACGCGCAGAACTTCGAGCTGCTGAAGTCGGTCGGCGCGCAGCAGGAGTTCCCGGTGCTGTTCAAGCGCGGCATGGGCATCACGCTCGAGGAGTCGCTGAACGCCGTCGAGTACGTCGCGAGCGGCGGCAACCACAAGATCATCTTCGGCCTGCGCGGAATGAAGACGAACCTGGGCGACCCGCACCGCAACTTCGTCGACTTCGCGATGGTGCCGGTGGTGAAGCGCCTGACGCGCATGCCCGTCTGCATCGACCCGTCGCACTCGGTCGGAAAGAAGCTGGTCGCGCCCGACGGTCTGCTCGACATCCACCACGTCACCGCGCAGGGCTTGATCGCGGGCGCGAACATGGTGCTCGTCGACTTCCACCCGCGCCCCGAGGAGGCGCTCTGCGACGGGCCTCAGGCGCTGACGCTCTCCGAGCTCGACCATTTCGTCCGCGACGCGCAGCTGGTGCGCGACGCCTACCAGCAGCGGCTCAAGCTCCGCGCCGAGATCGGCGGCTGAAGAGCGTCCCGGCGGCGAGCGCGACACCGAGAAGCGTCGCAGCGCCCGGCTCGGGAACCACCACGGAACGCAGCGCCGAGAAGTCCTGCACGCTCGCGCCGCCGCTCCACAGGTTCGGAGCGCCGAACGAGCTCGAGCTGCCGTCGTTGTAGCTCGAGGTCGGTGTGATCGAGGCGCTCGGGTCCGCCTCGAGCTTCCAGACCTCGCGGCTGTTGATCCCCGTGAGCGGCTGGATGCCCTCGCCGGCGGGCCCGAACCAGACCTGCGAGAGCGCGTCAAGGAGCGTGATCTGCGTGTCGTCGTTCGAGACCGAGAAATTGCTCGCCGTGATGAACTGGCCCGATCCGGAGGCGTTGGCCTGGACGTTGATCCACCAGTCGCCGCCGAACGGGTCGTAGCCCGTGTCGTCGGCGATGTCCTCGGCGACGGTGATGATCGTCCCGGCCCGAAGATCGCCCCAGAGCGCGTCCTGGCTGAAGGTCAGGACCGTGGTGCTCCGTCCGGGCAGCTGACCCTCGAGGATCGAGAGCGATCCGCCGCGCAGGTCGAAGTGGTCCGCGATCACGACCAGCTCGACCCAGTCTCCGCCATTCCCCTGCACGATCCCCAGGGTCGAGTCGGAGTTGCCGCCGTCCAGGTAGTTCGCCGACGAGACCGCGTTGAACTCGTTCACGATGATCGGCGCGGAGGCCGCCGGCGACGAGAGCAGCGCGAAGACCGGGAGAAGCGCGAGAGGCAGGCTACGCATGCGGGGATTCTACCGCGAAGCGCGGCACCGCCGGCACGAAATCCCCGAGCGCTGCTCAGTCGATGATCGCCGGGTAGATGATCGACTTCAGCTGGCCACGGAAGTTGAAGGTGCCAGAGGGCATGAACTGGGTCATGAAGATCACGATCAGCTCCTCGGCCGGGTCGATCCAGAACGCGGTGCTGGCCGCGCCGCCCCAGGCGTACTCGCCGGGCGAGCCGACGGTCTGCGCACGCGCGAGGTCGAGCGTGACGGAGAAGCCCAGCCCGAAGCCGACACCGTTGTAGGTCACCTGGCTGAACTGTCCGCCCAGGTTGAGCTCGGCGATGTCGCGCCCGTCGGGCAGGTGGTTCTCGGTCATCAGCTCGATCGTCTTGCGCCCGAGAATCCGCTCTCCGTCGAGCTCGCCCTCGTTCAGCAGCATCTGGCAGAAGCGCAGGTAGTCGCTCGCGGTCGAGACCAGCCCGCCGCCGCCCGACAGGTACGCGGGCTCCGCCGCGTACGCGCTCGCGGCCGGGTCGTCCTCGACGCGCACGCTCTTGTCGGGCATGCGCGTGTAGTTCGTCGCCAGGCGCCCGAGCCGGTCGGCGGGCACGTGGAAGCCCGTGTCGTGCATGCCGAGCTTCGCGAAGATCTCGTCGCGCAGGAACGCGTCGAGGCGCTTGCCCGAGATCCGCTCGATCAGGTGGCCGATCACGTCGGTCGACACCGAATAGTTCCAGCGAGTCCCGGGCGAGAACTCGAGCGGCAGCCGGGCGAGCTTCTCGACCGTCTCGGCGAGCGTGACGCCGCGGTCGCCGATGCCGAGCTTGCGGTAGGCGCGATCCACGTTGGTGCGCTCCATGAATCCGTAGGTCAACCCGGACGTGTGCGTGAGCAGGTCGCGGATCGTCATCGGCCGCTCGATCGGGCGCGTGGCGAAGAGCGGGTGGTTGCCGCCCTCGTAGACGCTCAGCTCGGCGAACGACGGGATGTACTTGTGCACCGCGTCGTCGAGCCCGAAGTGCCCGTGCTCGTACAGCGTCATCAGCGCGACGGAGGTGATCGGCTTGGTCATCGAGTAGATGCGGAAGATCGTGTCCTCGCGCATCGGCTTGCCGCGCTCCCGGTCCATCATCCCGACCGGCGCGAGGTGGGCCACCTTTCCGCGCCGCGCGACCAGCGTCAGCGCGCCCGCGATCTTCTTCTGGTCCAGGTAGCGGCGCTCGAGGTGGCGCTCGATCCGCGCCAGGCGCTGCGACGAAAGGCCGACTTCCTCGGGCGCGACGGTCTCCATCAGATCTTCTCCTCTTCGCCGCTCTGCGCGATCCAGCGCGCGCGCGGCTCGGGCGCGAGGTCCCCGCACGACGCGAAGACCTCGAAGACGCGCGCGACGCATCGTACCGCGAGCCGGCGCGCGACGTCCCCATCGCGTAGCTCGACGGCCACGATTCGCGCGTCGCCGTCGGTCCGCGGGGCTCCGGGCCGGACCTGCGTCGCGTTCGGGAAGCGCGCGAGCGCCGCAGCCTCGGCGACCTGCGCCAGCTCGTCCAGCCCGGTTCGCCCGCGGTAGCGCGGCAGGTACACGCGGCCGTGTCGGACCGATTCGGCCAGGGCGGGCGCGTCCGCGGCCGCGACGCGCCCGTACAGCTCTCCGGACGCGAGCGCCAGGCAGTTCGCGGCGAGCCGGTGCCCGCCAAGGTGACTCACCTCTGCGACCTCCAGCTGCGGATCGGCGCGCAGCGCCGAGACGATCGAGCGGCCGAGCTTCCCGCAGCACAGATCGTGCTTGCCGTCGGTGCAGACCAGCAGGAGCGGGCGCTCCAGTGGAGTCCCGGCGCCGCCACCCGCGATGAACTCCGAGATCGCGGCCGCGCAGCGCTCGATCGGCAGCTCGGGGATCCGCGCCGTGCGCGCGCGCTGGAAGTCCGCGCAGATCAGCTCGACCGGATCATTCGCCTGGCGGCCCGTGCGTTGGAACAGCCGGAGCTGCAGCTTCCGGCCCGATCGCTTCGCGGCTCCGGCGAGGTCGCGGATCTCCGCGGGCAGCCCCTCGGAGAGCGCCACGTCGTCGTGGTGCCAGAGCGCCTTCGGCCAGGAGAAGGCGGCGAACAGGGGCGCATCGGAGGCGGTCCCCGCGAGCGGCTCGCCGCTCTCGAAGCTGACCTCGCTGCAGGCTCTCGTGGATTCCGGACTCATCTCGCCGAGTCTAGCCCGGCTCGTGTATAACCCTCTCGCGGCAGCGAAGGAGGATGCGATGACCAGCAAGGCGGAGACGGGGCTCGAGCGCTTCAAGCGGCAGATCGGAAAGGTCGACGGACCGGGCGCGCCGCACAAGGTCGAGCAGAGCCAGATCAACCTGTTCGCGGATGCGACCGGGGATCACCAGTTCATCCACGTCGACCCCGAGAAGTCGGCGAAGCTCTCGCCCTACAAGGTGACCATCGCGCACGGCTTCCTCACGCTCTCTCTGCTCCCGTTCCTGCAGGGAAGCATTCCCGCCTCGGACCCCGAGGCGTACCAGGGCCTGGTCATGGGCGTGAACTACGGCCTCGACAAGGTGCGCTTCCCCGCGCCCGTGAAGGTCGGCTCGAGCGTGCGCGCCACGCGCGAGCTGCTCGAGGCGGAGCTCGTCGCCCCGAACACGATCCAGCTCAAGCAGAAGGTCACCGTCGAGATCGTCGGCGAGCCCAAGCCCGGCTGCGTGGCCGAGTTCCTGACGCGGCTGATCTACGGCTAGGGCGAATTGCCGCCAGTTCTGCGGAAGGGCACGCGCCTCGGCAAGTACCGCCTCGAGCGCCGGCTCGGGAAGGGCGCGTTCTCCGACGTCTGGTCCGCGCGCGACACCGTAGAGGGTCGGCGCGTCGCGCTGAAGATCGCGTTCGACTGGGTGGTGCGCGAGTTCGGGCGCGAGGCGATGGAGGCGGAGGCGCGCATCGCCTGCCGGCTCTCGCATCCGAACATCGTCGCCACGCGGAACGCGGACTGGATCGACGGCCGCTTCGTGATGGCGAGCGAGCTGGCGCGCGGGCACGTCTACGACCACGCCCCGGCCTGGCGCTCGGGCCGGGTGGCGCTGCGGATCGTGCGCGACGTGGCCGCGGGGCTCGCGCACGCGCACTCGCTCTCGCTGATGCACCGCGACGTGAAGCCCGAGAACGTGCTGATCTTCGCCGACGGTCACGCGGCGATCACCGACTTCGGCGTCTCGCGCTTCGTCCGGCCCGAGTCGCGCAGCTACACCGACGCCGGGACGATGGGCTACATGGCGCCGGAGCAGGCCTACGGAAAGCCGACGCTCGCAAGCGACGTCTTCTCGCTGGGCGTGATCGCGTACGAGCTGCTGACCGGGAAGCTGCTCGCCTGGCCGTTCCCCTGGCCGCCGGAGCGCTACGAGCGCTTCGCCGCGAAGGTGCCCGAGGCCGTGCGTCCGGTGCTGCGCCGCGCCTGCGCCTTCGACCCGGCCGATCGCTACCCATCGGCGGTCGAGCTCGACGCGGCGCTCACGGCCGCGTTCCGGAAGCTGGAGCAGGAGCGCGCGGTGCCGCGGCGCAAGCTCCGCCGCCCGGCCGCGCCCGTGCCTACACCGTTTGCGGTAGGAATGGACCTGTTCCGCCGCCGCCACGGCCGGGCGCTCGGCATGCGCTTCCACTGCCGCCGCTGCAACGGCCCGATCGCCGAGGCGATGCACGTCTGCCCCTGGTGCGGGACCAAGGACAACTCGTTCGCCGAGATCACCCGCGCCCCGCTGATCTGCCCGCGCTGCGAGCGAGGCGTGCTCCCCGAATGGACCAGCTGTCCGTGGTGCTGGGCCGGGCGCTTCCGAGGCAACGGCCGGCCGCCCCGCCCGGACCCGCTCGCGACGCGGCACTGCACGCGTCGGGGCTGCGCCGGTGAGCTGCGCCCGTTCATGCGCTACTGCCCGATCTGCAAGCGCAAGCCGGGGCGACCCTGGAGTCACCCCGAGCTCGCCGACCGCTGCACGGGCTGCCGCTGGCCGGTCACGAAGAGCTTCTGGCGCTTCTGCCCCTGGTGCGGCCGGCGTCAGCGCGAGGCGGGCGCCTAGAACGTGTTCAGGAACGCGTAGCGCAGGCGCAGGAAGACGCGGCTCGTCTCGCCCTCGGGCGGCGTGTATCCGCAGCCACCGGCGCCGGGAAGCGGCACCGCGAGGGGAATCGCCGCGCAGTCGCGTTCGTGCGCGTACTGGCCGAGCATTCCGCGCCGCGGACCGCTGAACAGGTCGACGCCGAGCGCGAGCGACAGGCGATCGGTGGCGCGGTACTCGAGCGACGGCCGCAGCATCGCCTCCTGCTCGTTCGCGCCGTAGAGCACGAAGAGCTGCGGCACGAGCGTCTCCGCGAGGAGCTCGCCGCGCAGCAGCAGCGACGCGAAGTTCCTGGCCCGGTCCACCTCGATTCCGTGCGTCGGTCCCATGCGCACGTACTGGATCCACTGCGCGTTCACGAACCAGCTCTCGCCCGCGTTCCAGTCCAGCCCGAGCGCGTACTGCAGATCCGGCCGGCGAACCCAGCCGTCGGGATCCGACAGGTCGTCCTTCGCGAATGCCCGCCCGTGGCTCACGGCGCCCTCGCCCCAGAGCGAGAAGTCGCCGAGCGGTCGCGCGAACGAGAATCCCACGCTGCGCACGCGCTCGTAGTCGGTGTCGACCACGTTCACCGGCACGGGCCCGTAGCCGGGCACGTCGAGGGCTTCGATCCTGCGCCGGTACACGGGCGACGGATCGATGCGGTCCCAGTAGTACAGACCCAGGTCGAAGCCGCGCGCGGCCGTCGAGACGCGCAGACCCCAGGCCAGGTTGCGAGCCCGCCAGTCCTTCGGTCGGTCGTCCTCGCCCGGGATGAGGATCGGGCCGCCGCCCGCGAAGAGCGGATCGTCCGGAAGCGGTGCGAGTCCGGGAAGCAGCCCGGGAACGGCGGCGTCGAGCGCGAACTCGGCCTCGGGATCGGGAAGCAGGTCGGGCTCGAAATCGGGCATCACGATCGCCTGCAGCGTGAAGCCGCGCGCGGCCAGGTCGCCGCGCAGCGCGAAGGTCGGCGTGCGCGCGTCGACGAACTCGTCGAGGATGAACTCGCGGTAGTCCTGCGAGTTCACCACGTCGAGCACGCGCAGCCCGAACGACTGCCCCCAGACGATCTGCTGCTTCCCGGCGCGCACGTCGAGCCGCATTCCCGCGACGCGCCCGTGCCAGTCCAGGTACGCCTCGCGAAGCTCCGCCTCGAGGCTCCGGCTTCCGCCGGGCCGGGCCCGGTCGATCGGCTCGAAGTCCGGGTCGGGATCCTCGCCCGCGAGTCGGCCGATCGGATCCCAGATCATTCGACCGGTGACGTGCAGCTCCAGCGCAGGCGACATGCCGAGCGCGGCGTCGAGCTCGAGACGGTTCTGCGACTTCTGGAGCGTTCGCGGCGAGTGGATCCGGAACGCCTGGTCGGTCTCGAGCAGCGTGGCGAGCTCGAGACTCGTGTCGGCTCGCGGCGCGCTCGACGCGAGCAGAGAGGCGGCGACGAGCAGCGCGCGGCGCATCGCCTAGGAGCCTGACCCAAGACTCTCTCGCGAGCTAGCATGGCGAGGATGGGTGAGAGAGGCGATTTCAAGGGGTACGAGCAACACCAGGGTTTGTTGCTTCCGGTATATATCAGCGACGCTCTGGATCGTTCGGACGTGACCTTCTTCATCGACGAAG
>VGRW01000051.1 GCA_016875225.1 Deltaproteobacteria bacterium | reverse complement strand
CGCCGCTCGACGCACCATCGCACCAGACGGCGCAGGCGCTGATAGCTCGGGCTGGCGTAGATCGCGTCGTGCCCGCCCGCAACGACCGGAATCTGCGGCAGCAGCTTCACGCCGAGGTAGGGCGTGAACGCCACCGCGACCAGCCAGGACGCGAGCAGCGCGAAGCCGACGATCCAGAAGATGTTGCCCGCGTACTCGCCGGCACTCGAGCGCGCGAAGCCCACCGGCAGGAAGCCGATCTCACGGTCACCAGAGTCCCCGTCAGCATGGGCGCGGCGGTCGAGTGCCAGGCGAAGGTCGCCGCGGCGACGCGGTCCATGCCCTCCTGGAGCTTCACCACCATCATCTCGATGGCGATGATCGCGTCGTCGACGAGCAGACCGAGCGACAGGATCAGCGCGCCCAGCGTGATGCGGTCGAACTCGCGACCGGTCGCCAGCATGACCACGAACACGATCGCTAGCGTGAGTGGTACCGCGGCCGCGACGACCAGCCCGACGCGGAAGCCGAGCGCCAGCAGGCTGATCACCATCACCACCGCCAGCGCTGTGGCGAACTTCAGCATGAACTCGCCGACGGCCGCGCGCGGATCTTGCTGGCCTGGTCGGAGACCTTCTCGAAGCGGATGCCGAGCGGGAGCCCGGAAGCGATGCGCGACTCCTCTGCTGCGAGCGCCGCGTCCAGCTCGAGCCCGCTGAAGCGCCGCTCCATGATCACGCCGAGCATCAGCGCGGGCCGACCCTGGTGGCGAATACGGTAGGTCGGCGGGTCCTCGTAGCTGCGCGTGACCGCGGCGACGTCCGCGATGCGCAGGAGGCGGCCGCTGGCGGCGACGGGCACGTCTTCGATCCGCTCCAGCGTGTCGAACGAGCCGTCGACGCGCACGTAGGCGCGCGGACCGCCGGTCTCGACGAAGCCAGACGGCACCACGTTGTTCTGGGTCGCGAGCGCCGCGAAGAGTTGCTCCGGCGCGACGCCCAGCGTGGCCAGGCGCTCGTAGGAGAACTCCACGAAGATCCGCTGGCCCTGCTCGCCCAGGAGATTGACCTTCTCCACGCCCGGCACGCGCAGCAGGCGCTGGCGCAGCCGTTCGGCAAGCCGCACCTGCTGGCGGTGCGGCATCTCCCCCGCCTCGAGCGCGTAGAGCGCGAAGTACACGTCGGAGTACTCGTCGTTGAAGAACGGGCCGTACACGCCGCGAGGGAGGCTCGCGGCCTCGTCGGAGAGCTTCTTGCGCGCCTGGTAGAACTGCTCCGGGACGAGGCTGGGTGGCGTCGAGTCGCGGAACCAGACGAGCATCGACACGAAGCCTGGCTGCGAGCTGGTCTCGACGCGGTCGTAGTAGGCGAGCTCCTGCAGGCGCTTCTCGAGCCGATCGGCGACCTGCTCCTGCATCTCCGCCGCCGTGGCACCAGGCCAGACCGCGGCCACCGTCATCACCTTCACGGTGAAGGAAGGGTCTTCGGCGCGGCCCAGCTGCCGGAAGGCGAGCGCGCCCGCCGCCAGCACCGCCAGGATCAGGAACAGAGTGACAGAGCGGTTCCGGACCGCGAGCTCGGAGAGATTCCAGCCGGCCACGATCAGCGATCCACTGGCTCGCCGGCATCGTCGTCGACGGGCCGCACGAGATCGCCGTCGTGCAAGAGGTGCGCGCCCAGCGCGACCACCGAGTCGCCGGCCGCAACTCCCGACGCAACGGTCGCGTACTCCTGGGCCAGCTCGACCACGCGCAGCGGTGCGAAGCGCACCCGTCGGTCGGCCTCGATCCGCCAGACCCCGACGCCGTCGCCCGGGTCGTGCAGCGCGCCGATCGGCACGCGCAACAGCTCGCTCGCGGCGTCGCTTGCCAGCCGCACGGTCACCGTCGAGCCGATCGGGAAGCTCGCGCCGTCGTCGGCCAACACGTAGCGCGCACGGAACGTCCGCGTGACGGGATCGGCGGCCGCGGACAGCTCGCGCAGTGCGGCATCGACGAGGCGCTCGGAGTTTCCGAACGCGAACGCGCGCGCGCGGCTCGCGGCGCGGGCGAGCTGGGTCTCGGGGATGTCGATCACGGCCTCGCGCGCGCCGTCGTGCGCGAGCCGCGCCACGATCTGACCCTCGGAAACGACCTGGCCGGGCTCGACGACCACCTCTGTGATCACGCCATCGCCGTCGGCCCGCAGGGTCGAGTAGTCGCGGCGGTTCTCGATCTGACTCGCCTCGGCGCGGGCCGCGGCCGCCTCCGCCTGGGCAACACGCAGCGAGGTCGACGCCAGCTCGGAGGTGCGCTGCGCCGCGGCGCCGCTGGCGACGAGCAGGCGGTAGCGCCGCTCGTCGTCCTGGGCCTGGCGCAGCTGAGACTCGGCGGCGCGCAGGCGGTTCCGGGCCGCGCGCAGCTGCAGCTCGAAGTCCTCCACGTCGAGCACCAGCAGAGCGTCACCGCGCACCACCCGGTCGCCCGGATCCACCCGACGCTCGACGATCTTTCCGCCGACGCGAAAGCCGAGGCCGCTATCGGTCCGAGCCGCGACCACGCCGGTGTAGGCGCTCGTCGGCCGTGCGGCAGGCGCGACCGTCGCGACCAGCACGGGCCGGGCCACCGCGAGCCCGCGCGTCGCCTCGGCTCTGGCCGTATCGCCGCCGTGCAGGGCGAGCGCGCCGCCTCCGGCGAGCAGCAGGACCGCTGCCAGGATCCACCGCACACGCAATAGCTGTATATACATGTATAGACTCCAAGAAAATGGGACTCAGGGCCCGCGGCGAGAGAGACTCCGGTTGGCGAGCTCGGCGAACACATCGGCATCCTCGCGGCCCAGCAGCTTGCGGGCCCGAGACTGCGCCTTTCGCCACAGCGGACAGGCCTCGGCGTAGAGGGCGTTGCCGGCATCGGTCATGCGCACCAGCCGGGCGCGCTCGTCGTCGGGGTCGGTCACGGTTTCGACCCAGCCATTGCGGCGCATCACATCCAGGATCCGCGACAGCGACGACGGCTCGAGCGCGATCCCGTCGGCCAAGGTCGAGAGCCGTTCCTCGCCGCTGGCCGCGACGGCCGTCATCACGTTCATCTGCGACGCCTTCAGCCCCAGCGGCCGCAGCTCCTCCTCGTAGAGCGCCGTGAGGGTCCGGCTCAGCGCCCGGACCCGGCCCATGAGACAGCTCCGCACGTTCTCGCGGGCCGCCCGCTGGACGTCGGCGCGGAGCTCCTCTGCGGACGTTCCAGGCATGGCCGGAAGAATCGTTGCATATACACTCATTGTCAAGAGGCCGCGATCTCTTCCCGGCGAGTCCAGGCTCGTCGAGCGCTTCGCTCTGCAGCGCAGCACCCTGCCTGACCCGCCGTCGAATCGCGCTGGAAACCACGCAGCGTGGCTCGATCGCTCGATCCGTTCCCGACGCGCGTAAGTCGAGTCGGGGCGGCCGGATTCGAACCGGCGACCTTCTGCTCCCAAAGCAGACGCGCTACCGAGCTGCGCTACGCCCCGGTGTAGGAACGGACGAGAGCGGACCAGGCCGAGGCTACCGAATCTCGGGCAGGTGCGCGCGCAGCAGGGGCAAGAATGCGCGCAGGGCGGCGGCGCGGTGGCTGATGGCGTTCTTCTCGGCGGGGTCGAGCTCGGCCATGGTGCGGTGGGGGAGCGCGGCGGGCGTGAAGATGGGGTCGTAGCCGAAGCCGGCGCTGCCGCGCGGGGCGAGCGCGATGGCGCCTTCGCAGACGCCGGTGGCGGTGGCGGCGCGATCTCGCCGTCGGGGCGGGCGAGCGCGAGCACGCAGACGAAGCGGGCGCGGCGGTCGGTCTTGCCGTCCAGATCGCGCAGCAGCTTTGCGGTGTTCGCGGCGTCGTCGCCGTGCACGCCGGACCAGCGCGCGGAGCGCACGCCGGGGGCTCCGCCGAGCGACTCGACCTCGAGGCCGGAGTCGTCGGCGACGGTCCAGTGGCCGGTCGCGCGCGCGGTGGCGCTGGCTTTCAGGCGCGAGTTCGCGTCGAAGGTTGCGCCGGTCTCAGCGACGTCGGGCGCGTCGGGGTGCGCGGCCAGCGTCTCGATCTCGAGGCCCGTGCCCGCGAGCAGCGCGCGCAGCTCGCGCAGCTTGCCCTCGTTGCGGGTGGCGACGAGCAGCCGCGGCGCGCTCAAGCGCCGAGCACCCTCGACTGGATGCGCGCCAGCTCGCCGATGCCCTTCTCGGCCACGTCGAGCATGCGGTCGAGCAGCTTGCGGTCGAAGGTGCCGCCCTCGCCCGTGCCCTGCACCTCGACCAGGCGGCCGCTGCCGAGCTGCACCACGTTCATGTCGACTTCGGCGCGGCTGTCCTCGGCGTAGGGAAGGTCGAGCAGGATCTCGCCGTCGACGATGCCGACCGAGACCGCCGCCACCGAGTCGTGCAGCGGCACGACCTTCAGCATGCCGACCTCGACCATGCGCCGGAACGCGGCGGCCAGCGCGACGTAGCCGCCGGTGATCGCGGCCGTGCGCGTGCCGCCGTCGGCCTGCAGCACGTCGCAATCGATGTAGATCGCGCGCTCGCCGAGCGCCTCGAGGTCCGTGACCGCGCGCAGCGAGCGGCCGATCAGGCGCTGGATCTCCTGCGTGCGGCCGGACACCTTTCCCTTGCTCGCCTCGCGCTCGCTGCGCGTGTCGGTCGCGCCGGGCAGCATCGAGTACTCGCCGGTGACCCAGCCGCGGCCCGAGCCGCGCAGCCAGCCGGGCACGGACTTCTCGATCGTCGCGGTGCAGAGCACGAGCGTGCGGCCCTGCCGGATCAGCGCGCTGCCGGTCGGGTTCTCGGTGAAGCCGAGCTCGATCTCGACCTTGCGCAGCTCGTCGTGCGCGCGTCCATCGAGTCGCTTCATCGGGTTCCCTCCGCGGGCGGCTCCGCATCGAGCCGCGCCTGGCGATTCTGCACCATCGCCTCGGTTATCGCCGCCGCGACGGCGCCCGCGATCGCGTCCTGGCGGTCGCGCTGGCCCATCCGCGCGGCCTCGCCGGGGTTGCTGATGAAGCCGATCTCGACCAGCGCGGCGGGCATGTTCACGCCGGTCAGCACCACGAACGGCGCCTGCTTCACGCCGCGGCTCTCGCCGGGAAGCCGCGCGAGCTGGCGCTGGATCGCGGCGGCGAGTGCGCTCGACTCGCGCAGGTGCTCGGTGCGGATCAGGTCGCCCAGGATCGCGCCCACCACGTCCTGGCTCTCGTCGGCGGTGCCCTCCTGCCGGAACACGTCGTTCTCGGTCATCGCCACGCGCATGGCCTCGTCGTCACTGGCCTCCAATGACAGGAAGTACGTCTCGGCGCCCGCGACGTCCTTGGCCGGCGCGGAGTTCGCGTGGATCGAGACGAAGAGCGAGGCGTGCGCGCGGTTCGCGATCTCCGTGCGCTCGGCCAGCGACACGAACACGTCGGAGCTGCGCGTGAGCACCACGTTCGTGCCCTGCTCGCGCAGGCGCTTCGCGACGCGCCGGGCCACCGCGAGCGTGAGATCCTTCTCGAGCGCGCCGCGGGCGCCGCGCGCGCCGAGATCCGCGCCGCCGTGCCCCGCGTCGATCACGACGGTCGGCGCCGGCTCCTCGGCCGAGCCGCCGCGCGCCGGGCCGAGCGCGACCGCGATCACCAGGCACAGCGCCAGCGCGACACCGAAGCGCGTCACTCCAAGGTCTCCACCACGCGCCGCCGCGAGCGCGAGGCACGCGGGCTGCCGAGCTCGGCCAGTCCCCGCAGCTGCTCGAGCGTGTGGACTCCGCCCAGCCGCGCGCGCGCGAGCAGCTCGATCAGCAAGTCCGCGGTCATCTCCGCGTCGCCCAGCGCCCGGTGCCGCGCGCGCTCCGGGATCGCGAGCCGCTCGACCAGCGCGCCGAGCGAGTAGCTCGGCGCCTTCAAAAGCTTTCGCGCCAGCCGCACCGTGCACAGGAACGCCGGCAGCGCCGGCTCGCGGCCGTGCTCGTGCCAGGCGCGTGCGAGGAACCCGCGGTCGAAGGGCGCGTTGTGCGCGACCAGCGCCTCGACGCGGTGCTGCGCGAGGAATGCGGCGAGCGACTCGAGCGCGTCGCCCTCGCACGGCGCGCCTTCCAGAAGCGCGTCGTCGATTCCGGTGAGCGCCGTGATTCCCGACGGCACCGGCTCGCCCACGTCGACGAGCGAGCCGAAGGTCCCGATCACTCGCGAGCCCTGCAGCGCGACCGCGCCGATCTCGAGGATCCGGCAGGCGCCGGGCGACAGCCCCGTGGTCTCGAGGTCGATCACGCCGAAGGCGACGCGCTCGAGCGGGGAGCCGCTGCGCGCCTCGAGCTCGGCCGCGACGTTCTCGCGCAAGCGCGCCTCGGCCCAACCCGGCACGCCGCGGCCCTGCGGCACGCGCAGCCAGCCGCGCAGTCGCTCCGCCCCAAGGCGCGCGTCGTCGTCGCGCTCGCTCACGATCCCCCCTTTGGTCCACCGTAGCAGCGGTCCGGCCGATCCTCTACTGTGGCTTTCCACGTCCGAATCACCGCGCGAGCCGCAATTCCAGTGCGAGTCGGCCCAAAGTCACTCCGAATCCTCGTGCGCGCGGGCGCGGCCGCGATCCTCGTCTGCGCCGCCCTTCTCGGCGCCGCGACGGCGCGCGCCGCAGGCCCCGACACCGCCCCCAAGCGCACGGCCGACAAGCCGCCCGAGCTCGAGCTCGAGATCGACTCGCCCGTGAACGGCGCGGTGATCGGCGACCCGATGGGCACGGCGTTCGTCTCGGGCAAGGCGCTCGCGCACTACGGCGAGTACCAGACCTTCGACATCGTGTTCGTGATCGACACCTCGGACAGCACCGCCGCGCCGTCGGGCGCCGACGTCGACGGCGACGGAGTGATCGGCGTGCGCCGCGGCGAGAAGTTCCTGTCGATCCTGGGCCGGGTGCTGCCGCTGCCCAACACGGACAAGGGCGACAGCATCCTGGCCGCCGAGGTCGCCGGAGTGCGCGTGCTGCTCGAGCAGCTCGACCCGCGCACCACGCGCGTGGGGCTGGTCGCGTTCTCCGGCGACAACGACGCGCTCACTCCCGACGCCTACACCGAGGTTCCGCTCACCAGCGAGTACGGCAAGGTCGAGAAGGGACTCGACGCGATCTTCCGCCGCGGGCCGAAGGGCCTCACGAACATGGTCTCGGCCGTGAACCTGGCGACGATCGAGCTGCTCGGCTCGCAGAGCGCCTACAGCACCAAGCGCGAGGGCTCGCGCCGGGTGGTCATGTTCCTGACCGACGGCCAGCCCACGCTCCCACTCGAGAACTCGCAGCTGCAGAACGCGAAAATGGCGATCCAGCAGGCGGTGCGCGCGGCCAAGCTCGACGTGCGCATCGACACCTTCGCGATCGGCGAGGACGCGCTCTCCGAGCCCGTGGTCGTGGTCGAGATGGCGCGCGTGACCAGCGGCGTGTTCACACCGGTGCGAAATCCCAAGGACGTCCGCGCGATCTTCGAAGACGTGAGCTTCTCCGAGATCGAGGGCCTCGCGGTGCGGAACAAGACCACCGGCGCGATCGCGAGCCAGCTGATCTCGAACGCCGACGGCAGCTTCTCGGCCCTGCTCGAGATGCGCGACGGCGAGAACGTGATCGAGGCCGAAGCGCGCTCGACCGACGGCACCACCGGGCGCCGCGAGATCACCGTGAAGTTCCTGGCCGGCGCGCAGGCGCAGACGCTCACGCCGCGAATGGTCGCGCAGCGCAACCGGCTGCTCGAAAACCGCCTGCTCGATCTGCAGCGGCGGCGCGTCGACATCCAGGCCGAGATCAACGAGGAGATCCGGCGCGACCTGAAGGTCGAGATCGACCAGGAGCGCGCGAAGGCGAACGAGGCCGCCGAGAAGATGCGCAAGGAGATCGAGCTCAGCGTCGAGAAGAACGGCGAGAAGGCCGAGAAGCCGCCGAGCGCTCCCGCGCCCTGAGCAGCGCGCGGCGCTTGGCCGCGTAGCGCGCGAACGCCTTCGGGCGCTTGGCCTGCATGAACCCGAGCAGGTCCTCGAAGTTCCGGAAGTAGTGCTTCCAGCCGCGCTCGCCGGAGTTCTTCTCGCAGTCGGTCGCCGAGAACTCGGAGCAGACCAGCGGCCGATCGACGTAGATCCCGCAGGTCTTCGCCTCGGTCAGGTGACTGCAGCGGGTCTGGAACTCGAGATACCAGTCGCCTTCCCAGTCGATGTACACCGCGACGTTCTCGTGGGTCAGGTACCAGTAGACGTTCTCGTACTGCTGGAACGTGGACGGATCGTCGATCTGCGTCGCGATGTAGGTGCAGCACTCGCCGCAGCCCGCGCACGGATTCGCCGTCGGCAGACCCAGGATCGGAAGCTCGAGCCCCGCGGGAGGCCGCCCGGAATTCTCGCTCAAGCTCTCTCCGTATCCAGGCGCGGCCGGCCCCAGAAGACCCGCGGCACGTCGAGCTTGGCCCAGTGCTCGACGCGCTCCAGCCGCACCGAGGCGAGCTCGGTCCACTCGCTCGATCCGTCGAGCACCGCGCGGATCCGCTCCTCGACGGTGAGGAACGCGGCCAGCTCCGGCGCCGCGAGCGTGCGGCGCGCGGCGAGCCGCAGACCGAGCTCCTCGGTGCAGCGCTGCTCCAGCGCGACCGCCTCGCGCAGACAGGCGTCCGGCTCGGCCTCGCCGTCCACGCTCAGGCGCTCGCCGGTGCAGGGCAGCAGGATCTCCGTCCAGGTCCGCTCGTCGAGCGGGCCGCGCGCGAGCTCGCCCGCGTCGAGGTCGCCCGGGTCGAGCGAGGACAGGCGCGCGAGCGCGCGCTCGCGCCGCTCGGCCGCGAGATCGAGCCGCCGGTCGAGCCGGCGCACGCGGAGCCGCGCGCGCAGGGCCTCGATTCGCTCGGCCAGCCCCGGCGCGAAGCCCTGCGCCGGCTCGACCAGGTTGGGGTCGGGCGCGACGCCCGCAATCCGCGCGCGCACTCGCTCCCACGCGTGCGCGTTCAGCGCGATCCGTCCGTAGTGGATCGCGACCCAGAGCTGCGGACGAGCGCGCGGCGGAAGCGCCAGCGCCTGCCAGACCTCGACGAGCGAGCGCTCGAGCGGGCGCGCGAGCCGCGACCAGAGCGCTGGCGTCGCGATCTCGTCGAGCGGCGCGCAGAGCACGTCGCGAGTCTGTCCGGGGTAGCTTGCGTCGGGCGGAGTCGAGCTCGGGTAGGCAGGATCGGGATCGTGAGCGAGAAGCTCGTCCACACGCGACATGGCCGGACAATAGCGAGGACTCAGCGCTGTGCTACGGCCTCCGCCCCGCGGGATTCCTCGACCCGGTAGTGCCGCGCTTCATCGAACACCTCGATCGGGGTCCACGTGGGGACGTCCGAGAGTCGGACCAGGCGACTCGCGACCACGCCGGTCGGATCGAGCAGCCAGGGATCGCTTCGAGCGCCCGCCTCGAACCAGAGCGTCACCATGTGGTGCTGACCGCTCTCGCGCTCGACCACGATCGTGCGGAAGATCTCGTTCTGCGCGAAGCCGAGCTTGCGCAGCAGCAGGAAGGTGAGCAGGTCGAGCCCGTCGCAGTCGTCGCCGTTGGTCGAAACCACGTCCGAGAGCGTCGCCCAGTGGTCCGTCTCGCCGTCCGGAATGTAGTGCCGGTGGCTCTCGCCCTGGATCCAGGCGACCGCGTCGGCCGCGATCCTGCGCCGCAGGCTGTTGGTGAACTCGTCGTACCCGGCGATCAGATCCGAGTTCGCCGCGCGCGCGACGGGCTGCGCCTGATCGAGCCTGTGGCGGGATTGCCAGTTGCGGATCTTCGCGTTCCAGGGATCGTCGTGCGGCGCCGCGACGAAGAAGTCGCGTGCGACCACGGGAAGGAAGCGCGCGTTCTGCGCACAAGAGAGGAAGCCCAGGGCCAACATGGCGATGCCGAGACCGAGTCTGCCCAAGCCAGGACTCCCCAAACCCCTCGAACCGTCCGCGAACCGCCCCTCTCCATGCAGCGAATCGGCCCCGGTCGAGCCCGGCTTGAGGATCAGAAGTAGAGGTCGATCCTGGCGAAATAGAGCGAATCGAGGCCTCCGTAGTTGCCCTCCCCGTCCCGGCCGGGCCGAAGAGCTGCGCGGCCAGCGAGAGCTGAAGGTTCGAGAGCGCCGACCAGCTGAGCTGGGTGTAGAGCGCCTGGCTCGGGCCCTCCCAGTCGTGGATCAAGAGCACGTCGAGTCGGACCAGCGGCGTCAGGTCGTAGCCGAGCTCGACGCCGGTCTGATTGCGCGAGACCGTGACGAGCTGCGCCTCGGGAACGACGCCGGGCTGCGCGAGCAGGTCGAGCCCCTGCGCGGGCGTGAGCGGAGGAAGCAGGTCGAGCGCCCGGCGCAGCGAGTCGGGGTCGTAGGTGTTGCCGTTGTAGAAGTGCTCGACCAGCGCGTACAGGCCGCTTCCGACGTCGAAGGTGTAGTCGAGCGAGCCGACCAGCTGCGCGGTGTGGCCGCCGTGCTCGTGGAAGCTCCAGGTGCCCTCGCCGCGCAGCGCCGCATCGCCCAGGTTCGTGGCGAAGTCGACGCCGAACACCGAGTCGGTCTCGATGCGCGCGAACATCAGCGCGGCGTCGACGCTTCGCTGCGAGAGCTCGAGGCGAAGCGCGCTTCGGTAGCGGTCGTCGGAATTCTGCGGCGCGACGATCGCGCTGGCCCAGAGCTCGCCCGCGAGCCGAACGCGCGCGACCACGGAGTCGACGCCGACGCGCTGGTCGCCCTCGATCGCGAGCGGCGGGATCGGGTTGAACAGGTCGGTCGGATTCCAGAGCCGCGCGCGGCCGAGCGCGATCCGCTGCCGACCGGCGCTGATCTCGAGATCGTCGTTGGCCCAGCGCAGCCAGCCGCGGTACAGCAGGTGCTGCCAGCTCGCGTCGTCGCCGTCGTGGATCGTGCGGTCGAGATCGGCCCAGGTGTCGTTTCCCCGCTCGTCCGCGAGCGCGAACGCGAGCGAGCGCCGGCCCGAGCCGAGGAAGAGCTCGTTGTCGTAGACGACCTGCGCCGAGAACTGCTCGCGATAGCGGACCTGCAGGTCGATCCGCGCGCGCGTCTGCGAGAGAAGGCTCGGCGAGACGCCGAGCGAGTACGCGCCGCCCGGCCCGGGGAACACGTCCTCGGTGCGCACCTCGCGCGAGCTCACGACCAGCTCGGAGAGCGTGCCGCCGAGGTCGAGCTTCCAGTCTCCCGAGTCGAGCTCGACCGCGAGCGCCCCCGGCGCGCCGAGCCAAGCGGCGAGCGCAAGCGCCGCTCGCGCGCCGAGCCTCATGGCGCGCGTCGCTCGTCGCTCGCGATCCGCCCGTCGACCAGCCGCACGATCCGGCGCGCGTGCTCCATCACGCGCGGGTCGTGGGTGCTGAACAGGAACGTGACGCCGCGCTCCCGGTTCATGCGCAGCATCAGCTGCAGCAGATCCTCGGCGGTCTTCGAGTCCAGGTTCGCGGTCGGCTCGTCGGCCAGCACGATCTCGGGCTCCGACGCGATCGCGCGCGCGACCGCGACGCGCTGCTGCTGCCCGCCGCTCATCTGCCCGGGTCGCTTCTCCGCGAGCTCGCCGAGCCCGAGCTCGTCGAGGAAGCGCATGGCGCGGCTGCGGGGGCGCTCGGCGCGCGGCACCCGCTGCAGCAGCAGCACGAACTCCACGTTCTCGAGCGCCGAGAGCACCGGCACCAGGTTGTAGGACTGGAACACGAAGCCGAGCTTGCGCAGGCGGAGCTCCGCGCGCGCGGCCTCGCCCATCTCGGTGGTGTCCTCGCCGTCCACCAGGATCTGGCCGCTGGTCGGCCGATCCAGCGTGCCGAGCAGGTTGAGCAGAGTCGTCTTGCCCGAGCCCGACGGCCCGCACAGCGTCGAGAACTCGCCGGTCTCGATCGCGATCGATACAAAGTCGAGCGCGCGCGTCTCGATCGCGCCGGCGCGGTAGACCTTGCTGGCGTTCACGGCTTCGAGGATGGAACGGGCCACGGTCGCCTCCTAGACGTGTCGGATCGCTTCGGACGGGCGCAGCCGCACGGCCTTCCACGCCGGCCAGAGCGCGGCCAGCACCGCGGTGGCGATCGCGACGGCGATCGGCAGCGCGATGTCGACCGGCTCGATGCGCGTGTAGATCCGCGTGCCGATGCCGAACTCGGTCAGCCCCGCGGCGAAGCGCGACAGGTCGATGCCCACGCGCCCGAGCCAGAGCACGAGCGGAACGCCGACGGCGAGCCCGAGCCCCGTGCCGGCGAGCGTCATCAGGATCGACTCGAGCAGGACCAGCGCGAGCAGCGCCCGCGCCTGCAGGCCGAGCGCGCGGAGCACGCCGAACTCGCGGATCCGCTCGTAGACCATCATCAGCAGGGCGTTGGCGATGCCGAACGCCATCGCCACGAAGACCGCCGCGTAGATGATCCAGGACATCTGCGCCATCAGCGCCAGCATCGCCGCGAGCCGCGGCTCGCGCTCCTGCCAGGTCAGCACCTCGATCGCGGCGCCCGGATCGCGGAGCGCCAGCTCCGCGACCGCGTGCGCGCGCAGCGCCGGCAGCTCGTCGACGTCGTCGAGCGAGACCGCGACCTCGGTCACGCGGCCCGGAAGCGCGAGCAGGTGCTGCGCGTCCTCGAGCCGCACGTAGGCGACGGCGCGATCGAACTCCGAAGACGCGGTGCGGAAGATCCCCGAGACGCGAAATGCGCCCAGACCCACCTCGCCGGGCACGTGCGCCACGACCTTGTCGCCGAGGCGAATGCGCAGGCGCTCGGCCATCGCCGCGCCGATCGCGATTCCCGGCAGGCGACGCGCGCTCTCCGACGCTGCGGCCTGCGGCATGTGACCCTCGACGAGGGCGCTTGCGACCACCGAGACGCGCGCCTCGCGAAGCGGGTCGACGCCGACGATCACCACGCGCGAGCTTCTGCGCGCGCTCTGCAGCAGCCCGTCGCCGGCCAGGCGCGGCGACGCGTGCGCGCCGGGAAAGCGCTCCAGCGCGGCGGCGATCTCGCGGCCGTCGTCGGGAAGATTGCGCTTGACGTCGGGGTTCTTCTGGTAGCCCTGCGCCATCACCACGAGATGGCCGAGCCGCGTCGAGACCGCGTTCTCGACCATCTGCCGGACCAGGCCGTGGCTCCAGCCGACCAGCAGCAGACACGACGAAAGGCCCACGGTGATCGCGAGCAGCACGATCGCGCTGCGCCGCCAGCCGCGCCAGAGATTCCGCCAGGCGATCACGAGCAGTGTTCCCATCTTCAGGTCTCTCGCAGCGCGTCGACGGGTCGCCCGCGGCTCGCGCGAAAGGCCGGAGGCAGCGCCGCGAGCACACCGATCCCGATCAGCAGCAGCGGCAGCGTCACGAGCTGGTCGCGCGCCAGCGCGAACAGGATCAGCGGCTCCAGATCGAAGAGCTCGACCGCGGCCGCGGCGCCGTCGCTGGTGAGGTGGATCGGGTGGCCCGAGAGCCAGAGCACCAGCGGAATGCCGAGCGCGAGCCCGAGCGCGATGCCGAGCACGGTGAGCTGCAGCGATTCGATCAGCACCAGCGCGAAGACCGCGCGCGGGCGCAGGCCCAGCGCGCGCAGCACGCCAAACTCGCGCACGCGCTCGAAGACCGACATCAGGATGGTGTTCAGCAGGCCAAAGCCGACCACGACGATCAGCACCGAGTTCCCGATCCAGTTGCCCACGTCGTCGAGCAGCATGAACTGCACCAGGTCGGGCATCAGCTCCGGCCAGGGCAGGACCTCGTGGCTCGGATCGGGGAAGAGCTCGTCGAGCCCCGCGCCCACGCCCGCCATCGCCGCGCTCTCGGGCAGGAAGACCGCGACGTGCGAGACCGAGTCCCCGGCTTCGAGGAACGCCTGCAGCACCTGCAGGTCGACGAGCGCGCCGTAGCCGTCGAACTCGTCGTCGCCGATGCGGAACGTGCCGACCACTTCGAAGCGGTCGGCCGACTGCGAGCCGAACGAGTCCGCCGAGACCACGATCACGCGCTCACCGATCGCCACGCCGAGGTTGCGCGCGAGGAGCTCGCCCAGCGCGATCTCGCGCTCGCCGCCGTCGCTTCGCGCGGCCACGCGTCCTGCGTCCACCGCGCCCACGAGCTTGGTGAGACGCGTCTCGCGCGCGGCGTCGATGCCGAAGAGCTGCACCGCACGGCCGCTGGGGCCTGCTCGGTGTCGGCCGAGATCAGGCCGAACGCCTCCAGGCGCGGCGCCCAGCCCTGCGCGCCCGGAATCGCGTCGAGCCCCTGCCGCGCGGCGTCGTCGAGCGGCATCGCGTAGTCGAGCGTGCGGTGCTCGCGGTAGCCCGCCAGGCTCACCTCGTAGTGACCCGGGTAGAGCCGCACCGCGTGCTCGATCCAGCGCTCGTGACTGCCCGCCCCGACCGACAGATTCAGCATCGAGAGCAGCATCGCGAACACGCCCGCCGCGGTCGTGAGCGCGGTGCGGCGCTTGTTGCGGCCCAGGTTGCGCCAGGCGAGCCGCAGCAGGAGCATCAGCGCGCGGCCTCGGACTGGCGCAGGTGTTTCTGCGTGAAGATCTCGTCGTCGAGCTTCACGTCGAACGCGGCCTCTTCCAGCACCACGCGCGTCGAGTGACCCGGCTTGTCACTCGGCACCATCAGCCAGTCGTGCGGCAGCGGGCGCCCGTCGACGATCCGCACGTCCGAGAAGCGCAGCTCGCGCAGCGCCTCGAACTTGCCCGGCTCGGGCTCGTCGTAGTAGACGAAGAGCAGCGGCGCCAGGCGCTGCTTCTCGACCCATAGCTCCATTCGCGCCCAGACCACCGGCGCCTCGGGCTTGGGCAGGAGCAGGATCCCCAGCGCCGCGACGCCGCCGATCTCTTTCTCGCCCAGCGCCGTGGGCTCGTAGTCCTTCTGCAGCGACGACTCGCGCGCGAGGTCGTCGTTGGTGAAGTCGCTGCCCATCCACGGCTGCAGCATCATCGAGGGCGGGATCCGCATCGCCCGCTCCACGCGCGGCAGCCAGGTCCAGAACGCGTCGTGGTCGCGCAGGAAGCCGGTGCCCTTGTCCTTGGGCGGCTCGAGCACGCGCGAGAAGCTGCGGTCGCCCGCCTGATCGTCGAAGCTGCGGATCACGAGCTCGCGCGTCCAGCGCGGGGTCGTGATCGTCATGCGCAGCTTCATCGCCGACGACTTTCCGCGCAGCGCGTCCTCGGCGCGGCGAACGAGCTCGTGCGCGTCGATCTCCTCGGCGCGCGGCGCGCCACCGGCCAGTGACAGCGCCGCGAGTGCGATCCGCGCGATCCGAAATGCCTTCATGCGCGCAGCCCCCGCCAGAAGATCTCCTCCGCCGCAATCCAGGCCGGCTCCAGGTCGAGATCGGGCCGCATCATTCGCGCGAGCATCAGCCCGTCGGGGCTGGCCCACGGCGCCCGCGTCGACCTCGCGCAGCTCGCCCGCCGCCACGCCGCGCGCGATCTGCTTCTCGACCGCCGCCTTCCAGACGCCCTGCGCGCGCTCGGCCCGCACTCGGATCTCCTCGTCGCGAGCGCAGAGCGCGATGTACTCGAGCCCGAGCCGGAAGATCTGCATGCCTGAGTCGAGCTGCGCGCGCACGTTCGCGAAGATCGCGCGAAGCGCCGCGCGCCAGTCGGGCGCGTCGGCCACGGCCGCGAGCGACCCGAGCGCGTGCTCGGAGAATCGGTCGACCAGCGCGAGGAAGAGCTCGCGCTTGCCCGCGAAGTGCCAGTAGATCGCGCCCTTCGAGAGACCCGCGCGGGACGCGATGTCGTCCATCGAGGTCTCGTGGTAGCCGCGCGCGGCGAAGCAGCCGAGCGCCGCGTCGAGGATCTCTCCCCGGCTCACCTCGGGCTTCCGTCCGGCCGCGCGCTTCGCCATCGGCTCCTTCTCCGTTACCGACCGACTGGTCGGTACGCTACCAAGGGCCAGCCGCGGCGGCAAGCCCCCGAAGGTATGTCCCGAGGATCGCAGGCCTTTTTTGCGCCCCCCCGCCCCCGCCGGTAGCTTCAGGCGCCCATGAAGCACGACGGCGCGAAGAAACCGTACCCCGAGGTCGAGCCGTCGCCGGACTTCCCGCGGCTCGAGCTCGCGGTGCTCGAGCGCTGGCGCAAGCAGCGCGTCTTCGAGCGCTCGGTCGAGCAGCGGCCGGCCGGGCCCGACGGCGCGAACGAGTACGTCTTCTACGACGGCCCGCCGTTCGCCAACGGCCTGCCGAAAAAGGACATCGTGCCGCGCTACCAGACGCTGCGCGGACGCCGCGTCGAGCGGCGCTTCGGCTGGGACTGCCACGGCCTGCCGGCCGAGATGGAGGCCGAGAAGGAGCTCGGGATCGCGGGCCGCGCGCAGATCACGAGCTACGGCGTCGACGAGTTCAACGACTACTGCCGCTCGTCGGTCATGCGCTACACCGAAGCGTGGCAGGAGACGGTGACCCGCCAGGCGCGCTGGGTCGACTTCAAGCACGACTACAAGACGATGGATCTCTCCTTCATGGAGAGCGTCATGTGGGCGTTCAAGAAGCTCTACGACAAGGGCCTGATCTACGAGGGCTACCGCGTGATGCCCTACTCGTGGGCGGCGCAGACGCCGGTCTCGAACTTCGAGACGCGGCTCGACAACGCCTACCGAGAGCGCCAGGACCCGGCGGTCACGCTGCGCTTCTCGCTTCACGAAAGCGAGTCCGCGCCGGCGCTCGACCTGTGGGTCTGGACCACGACGCCCTGGACGCTGCCGTCGAACCTCGCGCTCGCGGTCGGGGCCGAGATCGAGTACGCGATCTTCGCGAAGGGCGAAGACCGCGTCGCGCTCGGCGCCGCCGCGGCCGAGAGCTACACGAGCGAGCTCGAGGGCTATTCGCGAATCGGAAGCGTCCGCGGCGCGGAGCTCGCGGGGCGCAGCTACACCCCGCTCTACCCGTTCTTCGCCGCGACGCCGAACGCGTTCCGCGTGCTCGCCGCCGACTTCGTCAGCACCGATGAGGGAACCGGCGTCGTGCACATGGCGCCGGGCTTCGGCGAGGACGACATGGCCGCGTGTCGGGAGGCCGGCATCCCCGTGGTCTGCCCCGTCGACGAGACCGGCCGCTTCACGCGGGACGTCGCGCCCTGGGCGGGCGAGCTGGTCTTCGACGCGAATCGCCCGATCATCCGCGACCTGAAGGATCGCGGCGTGCTCGTGAAGCAGGCGACGATCCTGCACAACTACCCGCACTGCTGGCGCACCGACACGCCGCGCTGATCTACCGCGCGATGAGCTCCTGGTTCGTGAAGGTGACGGCGATCCGCGAGCGGATGGTCGAGCTGAACCGAGAGATCAACTGGGTTCCGGGCCACATCCGCGACGGGCTGTTCGGAAAGTGGCTGGAAGGCGCGCGCGACTGGTCGATCAGCCGCAACCGCTTCTGGGGCTCGCCGATCCCGGTCTGGGTGAGCGACGACCCGCGCTTCCCGCGCATCGACGTCTACGGCAGCCTCGACGAGCTGGAGCGCGACTTCGGCGTGCGTCCCGACGACCTGCACCGGCCCGGGATCGACGCGCTCGTGCGCCCCAATCCAGACGACCCGTCGGGCGCGGCGATGATGCGGCGCGTGCCCGACGTGCTCGACTGCTGGTTCGAGTCGGGCTCGATGCCGTTCGCGCAGGTGCACTACCCGTTCGAGAACCGCGACTGGTTCGAGAACCACTTCCCCGCCGACTTCATCGTCGAGTACGTCGCGCAGACGCGCGGCTGGTTCTACACCATGCACGTGCTGGCGACCGCGCTCTTCGACCGGCCGCCATTCCAGAACTGCATCTGCCACGGCGTGGTCCTGGACGAGAACGCGCAGAAGCTCTCCAAGCGCCTGAAGAACTACCCGAGCCCCGAGGAGATCTTCTCGACGTACGGCGCGGACGCGCTGCGCTGGTTCCTGGTCAGCTCCGGCATCCTGCGCGGGCACGACCTGCAGATCGACCGCGAGGGACAGGCGATCCGCGAGGTCGTGCGGCTGGTGACCAAGCCGATCTGGAACGCCTGGTACTTCTTCAGCCTGTACGCGAACGCGGACGGCGTGCGCGCCACGCACCGCAGCGACGCGAACGGCGTGCTCGACCGCTACATCCTGGCCAAGACGCGCGCCCTGATCGAGGGCGTGGAGCGCGCCTTCGACGCGTACGACATCCCCGGCGCCTGCGCCGAGATCGCGGGCTTCATCGACGCGCTGAACAACTGGTACATCCGCCGCAGCCGCGACCGCTTCTGGGCCGAACCGGGCGCGGCCGCCGAGGGAAGCGCCGACAAGCGCGACGCCTACGACACGCTGTACACGGTGCTGGTGACGCTTCTCCGTGTCGCAAGCCCGCTGCTCCCGCTGGTGACCGAGGAGATCCACCGCGGCCTGACCGGCGAGGAGAGCGTGCACCTGTGCGACTGGCCGAGCGCCGAGGCGCTGCCCGCCGACGCCGGACTGGTGCGCGCGATGGACGGCGCGCGCGAGGTCTGCTCGGCGGCGCTCGCATTGCGCCGCACGCACGACCTGCGCGTGCGCCAGCCGCTGCGCACGCTGATCGTCGCGGGCGCGGAGGTCGAGAGCCTGCGGCCGTTCGTCGAGCTCGTCGCCGACGAGGTGAACGTGAAGAGCGTCGAGCTCTCGGCCGAGATCGACCGCTACGCCGCGTTCCGGCTGCAGGTGAACGCGCGCGCGGTCGGCAAGCGGCTGGGCGGCAAGACCCAGAGCGTGATCGCCGCGGCGAAGGCCGGTCGCTTCAGCCGCGAACCGGACGGCTCGGTCCGGGTCGAGGGCGAAGTCCTGCGCGGCGACGACTTCGCGCTCCTGCTCGAGCCGCGCGAGGGCGTCGCCTGCCAGCCGCTGGCCGCGAACGACGCGATCGTGATCCTCGAGCTGGCGATCGACGAGGAGCTGGCGCACGAGGGCGTCGCGCGCGACGTCGTGCGCGCGGTGCAGCAGGTGCGCCGCGAAGCCGGCCTGCACGTCTCCGATCGGATCCTGCTCGCGCTCGAGCTGCCCGAGGACTGGCGCGACGCCGCGGGGCGCTTTCGCAGCTACATCGCGGAGCAGACGCTCGCGACCCCCGAGCTCACGCTCGGTCCCGCGCCCGACGATGCGGGCTACGCGTCACACGTCACGGAGATGAGCGGGGAGAGCCTGCGCGTGGCCCTGCGGCGCGCGAGCTGAGCCCGGCGCGGGG
The DNA here is from genome assembly GCA_016875225.1 of Deltaproteobacteria bacterium. NCBI lineage: Bacteria > Pseudomonadati > Myxococcota > Myxococcia > Deltaproteobacteria bacterium. The sequence goes on along the minus strand of VGRW01000051.1, from coordinate 7,068 downwards.
AGCGCTTGGTCAGGGCGGACTGGGCGCCTCACCCGGCTTGGCGGTGCTGGCCGCCGAGGTCCGCTTCCACTTGTCGAGCGTGTTCACGACGTCCCCGAAGCGCCGCTCCTCCGCGAGGCTTCGCGCGGTGACGCCGCCGCGGCCGACCGCGTCGGGATTCGCTCCGCGCTCGAGCAGGTGGCTCACGACCTCGCTGTAGCCCCCGAGCGCCGCGGCCATGAGCGGCGTGAGGGAGCGCTCGTCGCGGTGCTCGATGTCGGCTCCGGCGTCGAGCAGAAGTGCTGCGCTGCGCAGGTTCCCGTTGGCTGCCGCGAAGGTGAGCGCGGTCATCCCGTCGCGGTCGCGCGCGTTCACGTCGACCGAGAGCGAGAGCAGCCCGGCGACGATCTCGACGCGGTCGCCGCTCGCCGCGGCCATCAGCGGAGTCCCACCGAGATCGTTCGCCTCGCCGGGCTTCGCGCCGTGCTGCAGCAGCTCCTTCACGATCTCGGTGCGGCCGGCCAGCGACGCGTACAGGATCGCGCTCCAGCCGCGGAAATCGCGCGCGGATGCCGGAACGCCGCGCGCGAGCAGCTTGCGCACCTGCTCGAGATTTCCCTGGCGCGACGCCTCGATCAGCTCGCGCTCGTCCCGAAGGCGCGCGCGAGCCGCACTCGCTGCGCCGGCCCCCGCGCCGTCCTCCGCGAGCCTGGCCCAGGCCGCCGAGCCGGCCTGGTCGATCAGCGCGAAGACGCGGATCTGATCGCGGTCGTACGCCTCCATCAGCGGCGTTCGCCCTTTCATATCGCGGGCCAGCGGATCCGCACCCGCCGCGAGCAGAAGCTCTACGACGCGAACGTGTCCGCCGCGCGCCGCGAGATGGAGCGAAGTCTGGCCGGCCAGGTTCGCGGCGTTCGGGTCGGCGCCGGCCTTCTGCAGCACCTGCACGATCTCGGGATCGCCCGCCGCCGCCGCGCGCATCAGCGCGGTCCAGCCGTCGCGATCGGCGTCGCCGGGCGCGGCACCCGCCTCGACCAGCAGCGAGACGATGTCGCGATGGCCGCGGCGCGACGCCTGCTGCAGCGGCGTCTCGCCCGCGAGCGACGCGATGTTCGGATCCGCTCCCGCGCCGAGGAGCTTGCGCGCGATCTCCGTCTGACCCGAGGCAGCCGCCTGCTGCAGGGCCGTCCGGCCGGCCGGGTCGCGCTGGTTCGGAGCCGCTCGATTGGCGAGCAGCAGCTCCACCATCGGGACGTGCCCCTTTCCCACCGCGTACATCAGCGGTGTCTGGCCGTTGCGGCTCGACGCGTCGACATCGGCGCCGGCCTTCGCGAGCCGCTCGACCACGTCGACGTGCCCGGAGGCGACGGCCGCGCGCAGTGCGGTCGTGCCGGCGTCGTCCCTCGAGTCGAGCGCGGCGCCCGCGGCGATCAGGAGGTCTGCGCTGCCCAGCCGCCCGGCGGATGCGGCGAGCATCAGCGCCGAGCGGCCGTTCGCGTCGCGCGCGTCGATCTTCGCGCCGGCCGCGAGCTCCGCGGCGACGGTCGCGTCGTTCCCTCGCCATGCGGCGTCCATCAGCAGTGTCCGCTCGCCACGCGAGGCGCTGGCGCGCGCGGCGGACGGATCGCGCTCCGCCTCCTCGAGCGCGGCGGCGACCCGCGTGAAGCCGCCGCGCGAAGCGATCGAGCGAGCGGTCGCGCCGTCGGCGTTCGTCTTGCTCGCGTCGGCGCCGGCGGCGAGCAGGCGCTTCACGATCTCGAGATTTCCGCTCGCGGCTCCGGCCATCAGCGCCGTCGTCCGCTGCTTGCCGACCTCGGCGTCGACGCGCGCGCCCGCGTCGAGCAGGAGCTTCAGCGCCTTCACGTTTCCGCGCACGGCGGCGTGCGCGAGCGCGGTCGCGCCGCTGCGGTCGCCGAGCTCCAGGTTCGCGCCCGAGTCGACGAGCAGCGCCAGGACATCGAGGTGGTTGTTGGCGACCGCGAGGATCGATGCGGTCGAGCCCTCGTCGTCCTGCGCGTCGAGGTCGGCGCCGGCGTCGACGAGCGCCTTCACGAAATTCCGCAGCCCGAGCGACGCGCCGAACATCAGCGCGGTGCGACCACCCGCGCCGCGCGCGGTCAGGATCGGCCCGCGCAGCATCGCCTCGTTGCTCGAGACGCCGGCGTAGACGCGCGCGACGGCATCGTTGCCGGCCTCGAGCGCCACCACCAGCGGCTTCAGACCCTGCGCGTTCACCAGCTCGCGATCGCCCCGGGCGTCGACGAGCCGGAGCGCGATCTCGGGATCCCCCTTGCGCGCGGCGACGTGCAGCGCAGTCTCGCCTCCGCCGGTGCGCCGATTCGGATCGGCGCCCGCGTCGATCAGCTCGTCGACCTGATCGCGGTCGCCGTTTCGCACCGCGTAGATCAGCGCGGTCACGCCGTCGGAGCCCGAAGCGTTCACGTCGGCCCGTCCCTTCACGAGCGCGCTCACGACCGACGCGCGGCCCTGCTTGGCGGCAATCACCAGGGCCGTGGAGCCGTCGCGCCGCCGCACCTCCGTGTCGGCCTTCTTCGCGAGAAGCTCCCGGACCACCGGCTGGTGGCCCTCGAGCGCGGCGACGATCAGCGCCGTCGAGCCGCTGCGATCGATCCGATCGGGATCGGCGCCGCGCGCGAGCAGCGCGCGGACCACGTCGGAGTTGCCGCGCACCGCCGCGCGCATCAGCGCTGTCTCGCCGCTCCCGCCGGTCGCGTCGACCTCGGCACCGGCGTCGAGAAGCGCCTCCGCGAGTCGCGGGTCGGGGTGCGCGGCCGCGAGCTGGAGCGCCGAGTCGCCGCCCGTGCTGCGCCACTTCGCGTTCGCGCCGCGCTCGAGCAGCAGCCGCGTCGCCTCGCGCTGTCCCCCGGACGCTGCGAACATCAGCGCGGTCCAACCGTCGCGGTCGACCGCGTCCACGGCCACCCCGCGCGAGAGCACGGTCCCGATCTGGGAGAGGTCGCCGCGCTTTGCCGCGCCGTGGAGCAGCGCGACGTCCCGATCTGCCTCGGCGCGCGGCTCGGACCCGGGCGCCGTCTGCGCGCGGCTCGGGCCCGAGGCCGAGAGAATCAGCGCGAGCGCGCCGGCGGCGAGCAGGATCGGACGCATCACGGGGGAGTCACGAGCGCGATCTCGACCGCGGCTCCCACTTCTCCCGCCGCGTCGGAGAGCGCCTCGCCGAGCGCCCGCGCGACCTCTTCGGGATCTCCGCCGCCGACGGGTCGCCGAGCGGTGAAGGTCCGATCCAGGAGCGAGACCTGCGCGCGGTCGACCAGGATCACGTCGAGCACGACGAGAGCTTCGTGGTCGGGCTCGAGCACCTCGTCGAAGGCGACCAGCGAGACGGCGAGCGACGCGGCGTCGGGACGCGTCGCCCGCCTCAGGCCGCGCAGCTCGAAGAGCTCGCGCGCCAGGCGCGCCTCGGCGTAGCTCGCGGGCGGCTGGGTCCAGCGCCACAGGTCGTGGAAGCCGACCTCGACACCACGGCGCCAGACCATTCGGTATCGCAGGTGGTCCGAAGCCACGACCCGGCGCAGGCGGAGCTCGGCGCCGGTGCGGGTCTCTCGTGCCGGGGTCTCGACGGCCGCCGCGTCGCCACGCGGCGAGAAGTAGCGCGGCTCCGCGGGCGGCCGCGGCGCAAGACACGCGAACAGGAAGAGCGCGAGCGCGGGTGCAAGAGCTCGACTCACGGCCGGTTCGTCCCCTCGCGCGCGGGCGCCGCGCGACCTCGGACGAGCGCCGATGGATCGCGCTCCAGATAGTCCACGAGCTCGCGCAGGGATTCGAGCGTGTCCTCGAGCGTGGCCAGGCTGCTCCGCGCGTCTTCGGTGAGCGCGCTGCCGTCGGCCGTGAGGCCCGAGAAGGCCGACGCCGCCTCGCGGACCGCGCCGCTGGTCTCCGAGAGCTTCGCGGCGCGGATCTCCGCGTCGAGCGTTCGCGCGGTCTGCTCGAACTGCGCGCCGGTGCGTTCGTACTGCTCGAGCAGCTTCGCGATACCCCCACCTTCGGAGACGAGCGGGCGGATCGTCTGCTCGAAGTTCTCGACCACTCCGGTCAGGCGCTCGAGCGTCTCGCTCGCCTGGATGGTCAGGAGCGGCAGCTTCATGCCGACCTCCACCACCGCCTCCTCGATGCTCTTCAGCGTGGACGGAGTCGACGGCATGTAGTCGGGCCCCGGGTCGAAGGGGAGCTGCGCGACCGGAAAGCGCTTCGGATCGAAGTAGTCGACCAGCAGGAACTTCACGCCCGTGATCCCGGCCGACGCGACCTGGATGCGCAGCGGCGTGCCGGTCTCTTCCATCTCTTGCAGGACCGGGCCGCGTCCCGCCAGGCCCAGCCGCTGCAGCACGTCCTCGTACACCTGGCTGGTGACCTTCACGTGGCGCAGATCCGGCGCGATCGTGATCTCGGAGACCGTGCCGACGGAGACACCGCGGAACTTCAGCTGCGATCCGGGCTCGAGACCCTGCACCGACTCGTCGAAGTAGGTGACGATCGTGCGGGTGCGGCGATTCCAGTCGCCCGCGCCCAGCCAGACCAGCACCGCGAAGGCCAGCGCGATCCCCGCGATCACGAACGCCCCGAGCTTCCAGTAATTGGTCGAGTTCACGCTCTCGCCCCGCCTTCCCGCGCGCGCCGGTTGAAGAACGCGGCGACCGTCGGATCGGTGCCGTGGTCGCGCAGCTCGCGCGGCTCACCCAGTGCGATCATACCCTTCGCCTCGCGGTCGAGCATCACGCAGCGGCTCGCGATCGCGAAGATACTCGGCAGCTCGTGAGTCACGATCACCAGCGTCATGCCGAGGCTGCGCGAGAGCGTCAGGATCAGCTCGTCGAGCTCGGCCGAGGTGATCGGGTCGAGCCCGGCGCTCGGTTCGTCGAGGAACACCAGCGGCGGGTCGAGCGCGAGCGCCCGCGCGATTCCGGCGCGCTTCTTCATTCCGCCCGAGAGCTCCGCCGGCAGGTGGTTCTCGAAGCCGCCCAGGCCCACGAGCCGCAGCTTGCTGCGAACGACCTCGTCCAGGTCGGCGCGGGAGAGATCGGTCCAGGTCGAGAGCGGCAGCGCGACGTTCTGGGCCAGCGTCATCGAGCCGAACAGCGCGCCGGACTGGAACAGGACGCCGAAGCCGGGCGCGCCGCCAGCGAGTCCGGGCGGCTTTCCGTCGACCAGGATCGTGCCGCGCATCGGCCTCTCGAAGCCGATCAGGTGGCGCAGCACCGTGGACTTCCCGCAGCCGCTTCCGCCGAGGATCGCGAAGACCTCCCCGCGCAGGACCTCGAAGTCCAGGTTCTGGAGCAGCACGCGGTCGCCGAAGCCGACCGCGACGCCCGACACCGTGATGTGTGGCTCAGAGATCCCAGGCATGGTAGAGCACCGTGAAGGCCGAATCGATCACGACCAGGAAGAAGAGCGAGCTCACCACCGCCGAGGTCGTGGAGCGGCCGACGCCCTCGGCGCCGCCGCGCGTCGCGAGCCCGGCCTGGCAGGCGACCAGCGCGATCGCGAGGCCGAACGCGACCGACTTGAGCAGCCCCGAGCAGACGTACCAGATGTCGATGGCGTCGTGGGTCTGCCGCGCCCAGGCGGCGAGTGGAACGTCCAGCGAGGCGACCCCGACCACGGCGCCGCCGGCGATCGCGAAGGCGTTTCCCAGCAGCGTGAGGATCGGCAGCATCAGCGTCAGCGCGAGCACGCGTGGAAGCACCAGGTAGCGGTACGGATCGAGCCCGATCGTCCGCAGCGCGTCGACCTCTTCGGACACGCGCATCGTGCCGAGCTCCGCCGCGAACGCGGCGCCCGAGCGCCCGGCGGCGACCACCGCGACCATCAGCGGCCCGAGCTCGCGCACGATGCCGATCGCCACGCCGTCGGCGACGAAGATGTCCGCGCCGTACTGGTGCAGCGTGATCGCGCCCTGGAACGCCGAGACCAGACCGACCAGGAACGTGATCAGGCCGATGATCGGAAGTCCGTCGGCGCCGGCCCGCTCCATCACGCGAAGGACCGATCGCCACGGGACCGTGCGCGGATCGCGAAGCGCCCGGCCCGCGGCAACGACCGTGTTGCCGGTGAAGTCGAGGATCTGGCGCGAGAGCGTCCAGAGCTCGGCCGTCTCGCGGCCGACCTGCTCGAAGACGCCGGGCGCGGTCGGGGCCACCTGGCTGGCGATCCCGCGCGGGCTCGACGCGACCAGCTCCAGGATCTCGCCCGCTCGTCCCGTCGCGCCGGCGAGCTCGGCCGCGATTCCGCGCGCGCGGAGCTCGTCGCAGAGCCCGAGCAGTAGCGCCGCCGCCGCGCCGTCGAGTGAGTCCATTCCGGCCAGGTCGAAGCGAACGCCGCTCGCGGGCGCTGCGAGCAGCTCACGGATCCGAGACAGCGCGCGCGGCACGTTGCGGACGGAAAGCGCGCCCGCCAGCCGCAGCTCGGCGCTGCCGGGCCGCGGATCGCTGCGCTCGACGCTGAACTCCAACTCCGCCGTGACCGCGCTTCTGGCTTGAATCGCGTTTCCCCAGCGCTCAGGTTAGCATGGCCGCCTCACGGAACCCCTCGAGGAGTCAGCCCATGTCCGAGCGAGTCTCGATCGATCTGAAGGACGGGATCGCCGACGTCCGCATGATCCGCACCGACAAGATGAACGCGATCGACGCGGAGATGTTCACCGCGCTGGTCGAAGCCGGCCGCAGCCTCTGCGCCGAGCGCTCGGTTCGCGCGGTGGTGCTCTCCGGCGAGGGCCGCGCGTTCTGCGCGGGCCTGGACATGGGCAGCTTCACGGCGATGGCCGACGGGACACGGGGGACGGGGCCGGGATCGGCGGGAACGTGTTCGAGCGCGGCTCGAGCGGCGCGAACCGCGCGCAGCTCGCGGCCTGGGTCTGGCAGGAGGTTCCGGCGCCCGTGATCGCCGCCGTACACGGCGTTGCGTACGGCGGGGGTCTGCAGATCGCGCTCGGCGCCGACCTGCGCATCGTCGCGCCCGACGCGCGGATGTCGGTGATGGAGATCAAGTGGGGCCTGATCCCCGACATGTCCGCGACCCAGTCGCTGCGCCGCCTGCTCCCGCTCGACGTCCGCC
>VGRW01000050.1 GCA_016875225.1 Deltaproteobacteria bacterium | reverse complement strand
AAAAGATCGTGCGCGCGCGCGAAGCGGTGCACCGATTCGAGCCGGCGGAAGACGAGATCCTGCTCGATGCGCAGCACGTTCGGCGGCAGGAGCAGTGTGTCGATCCGCGGGCGCGGCGCACCGCTCGCGCGTTCGAGCTCGGGAAGCACGATCGGGCTCTCGAGCTCGCCGAGATCGACGATCCTTCCCGCGTCCGCGACGTCGGCCACGATCCGCAGCCCGCTCCACAGGCCCGAATGGCGCGAGAGCGCGATCGCGAAGCGCCCGAGCCGCAGCACGTCGCCGGGGTCGGAGGGCGCGAACAGGGGAATCCAGGCGTGGGCGAACGCGTGCTCGCTGTGGCTCGGCAGCGACGAGCTCTTGCAGAACGGGTCGTCGCCGACCACCGCGAGCGCGCCGCCGCTCGCGCCCGTGCCCACGAAGTTCGCGTGCCGCAGCGCGTCGAGCGCGCGATCGAGCCCGGGCGCCTTGCCGAACCAGACCCCGAGCACGCCGTCGTAGCGAGCGTGCGGGAAGTTCTCGACCAGCTGCGTGCCGGCGACGGCGCTGGCCGCGAGCTCCTCGTTCAATCCGGGGACGAAGCGCGCGTCGGAGCGCGCGAGCAGCGGCGCGAGGCTCGTGAGCAGCGCGTCGAGGCCCGCGAGCGGCGAGCCGGGATAGCCGGAGAAGAACGCCCCGGTGCGCAGGCCCGCGCTCGCGTCGCGGCGAAGCCGGTCGAGCGCGACTCGGACGAGCGCCTGCAGTCCCGTCAGGTGGATGCGCCCGTCCGTTCGGGTGTAGCGCTCCCAGAGCGGTGGATCCGGGCGGAGCCTGGCGCTCATGTCAGGGAAGCTATCGGAGCGGCGTCGGGCCCGCTTTAGGTGAAGCTGCGCGTGGCCCGGTCACTTCCCGGACAGCGGCGTCACGATCTGCTCCGCGAACTTCTCGACGACGCCCTGGTCCGCGCCGTGGATCACGATGTACGAGATCCCGAAGCGCTCGCGCCGCTTCTCGAGCCGGTCGCGGATCTCGGCGGGAGAGCCGGTGAGGAAGATCGGGCAGTCGGCGACCTGCTCCACGCTCATGCCGGTGTTGGCGGCGAGCCCCGCGCGCACGCCCTTCGGATCGTCCGTGATCGCGACGATGAACGTGAGCGAGTTCAGCTCGATCTCGCCGAAGCTCCGGCGCGCGCGCTCTGCGCCCTCGCGCACGCTGCGAACCTTCTCGTCGAGGCGCTCGGGCGCGAGGTCCGCGGCGGTGTGCTGCGTGACCTTGCCCTCCTCGAGCCTCGGGTTGATGCCGACGATGTCGGCGTGGCGGCCGGCCAGCCGCAGCACCCGCGGCCCGCCGCCGCCGATCAGGATCTTCGGCCGTCCGCCCGCGGGAAGCGGCGCGGCCTGCGCGATGTTCTCGATCCGGTAGTGCTTGCCGCGAAAGCTCGTGCGCTCGTTCTCCCACATGCTGCGGATGATCTCGAGCGCCTCGCCGAGCCGCTCGATGCGGACGCCGGGTCGGTCGTAGGCGATCCCCGCCTCGTCGTAGTCGGTCTGCATCCAGCCCGCGCCGATCCCGAACTCGTGCCGGCCGCCGGAGAGAAGCTGGATGGTCGCCGCGCCCTTCGCGTGGATCACCGGGTGGCGGTAGTCCACGTCGTAGACCAGCGACCCGACGTTGAGCTTGGTCGTCACGGCCGCCGCCGCCGAAAGCGTCGCCGTCGGATCCCACTGCGAGCCGAAGTGATCCGGACAGAAGACCGTCGAGTAGCCGAGCCGTTCGTAGCGGCGAACGCGCTCGATCCAGCCGTCGGCGGGCAGCGTCGAGACCTGGACTGCGAAGCGGAAGGGTCTGGGCATTTGGCGATGCTACCACCTACGATCCGGGTCGAATGATCGACACCGTTCACGCCGTGCAGACGCCGGAGGGAGTCGACCTGGCGCTGCGCGTGGCGGGGCCGGTGCCGCGGGCGCTCGCCTGGGGCGTGGACACGCTGCTGCAGGGCGGGATCGCGCTCGCGCTCCAGGTCGCGTTCGCCGGCTTCGCGGGGCTGGGCACCGGCCTGTACCTGATCGGGCTCTTCGCGCTGCTCTGGTTCTACCCGGTTCTCTTCGAGGTTCGCGCCCACGGGCAGACGCCGGGGAAGCGGCTTCTGGGCCTGCGCGTGCTGCAGGAGAACGGAACGCCCGTGGGCTGGTCGGCGTCGGTGCTGCGCAACTTCCTGCTGGTCGCCGACTTCCTGCCCGCGCTCTATCTGGCGGGACTGGCTTCGATGCTCGCGGACGCGAGCTTTCGCAGGCTCGGCGATCTCGCCGCCGGGACGCTGGTCGTGCACACCGATACTCCTCGTGCGCGACTGACTCCGATTCCCGAGGTGACTCCGCTCGCGCCCGACTTCCCGCTCGGGCTCGAGGAGCAGGCGGCCGTGATCGCGTTCGCGGAGCGAGCCGGCAGTCTCTCGGCCGAGCGCGCGGCGGAGCTCGCCGCGATTCCCCGCTCGCTCGTCGGCGACTCCGATCCTCGATCGCGGCTGATCGCGCACGCCGCGTATCTGGTCGGGCGCAGGGCGTGACGCTCGAGGTCTTCGAAGCGCGGGGCCGGGCGCGCTGGGATCGCCTCGCCGGGCTGCTGGCGGAGCTCGAGCGCAGCGAGACGCGCGGCGCCGCGGAGCTTCCGCCACTGTACCGGCAGCTGTGCCACGACCTGGCGCTCGCGCGCGAGCGACAGGTCTCCGGCACGCTCGTCACGGAGCTGAACGACCTGGCGCTGGCGGGTCACCGGCTGCTCTACCAGGCGCGAACCGGTGAGGTTCGCGGGATCGGGCGCTTTCTCTCGATCGACTTTCCGCGCGCGGTCCGGCTCGAGTGGCGGCTGGTCGCGGGCCTGCACGCGCTCTTCTACGGCCTTGCGCTCCTGCTCGGACTTCTCGCCTGGCGAAATCCCGACCTGATCTACAGCTTCATCTCGCCCGAGAGCGTGAGCGAGATCGAGGCGATGTACGACGCCGCGGGGGCGGCTGAGGGCCCGGCGCGAACGGCCGGATCCGACGCGACGATGTTCGGCTTCTACATCTGGAACAACGTCTCGATCGCGTTCCGCACCTTCGCGAGCGGCCTCGCGTTCGGCATCGGCACGCTGGTGAGCGTCGTCGCAAACGCGCTGAATCTCGGACTCATCGCGAGTCACCTGGCGCGCGAGGGCTCGGGCGAGCCGTTCTTCTCGTTCGTGATCGGGCACGGAGCGTTCGAGCTCACCGCGATCCTGTTGTCGGGGGCCGCCGGAATGCGGCTCGGACTCGCGGTGCTCGCGCCGGGCGCGCGCAGCCGGATCGCGGCGCTTCGCGCGGCCGCGCTCAGGAGCCTGCCGATCATCGCGGGCGCGGCGCTCATGCTGGTGCTCGCCGCGGCCATCGAGGCGTTCTGGTCGCCGCGCGAGATTCCGGCGCAGCTCAAGTACGCGGTGGGCGCGGGGCTCTGGGCGCTCGTTGGCGTCTGGCTCGGCGCAGCGGGGCGTTCCCGTGCAGACTGACCGGATTTCCGTCGCCGTACGGCCTCGCGCGGGCTACGAGGCGGTCGACCTCGGCTTCCGCTTCGCGCGCGCGGTGTTCTGGCCGCTTTTCCCCGCGCATGCGCTCGTGGTCGGCGCGATCTCGCTCGCGCTGTACATCGCAATGCCCGGGCAGCTCTGGCTCGCGAGCGTGGTCGTCTGGTGGCTGAAGCCCCTGTACGACCGCGTCGCGCTCGCGGTGCTCGCAGACGCGCTCTTCGGCCCCGTGCCCACGCTTCTCGAGACACTCGCGGGCGTGCCGAGACTGATCACGAGAACGGGGCTCGCACACTCACTCACCTGGCTGCGGCTCTCGCCGTTGCGCACGTTCACGCAGCCGGTGCTGCAGCTCGAGGGGCTGCGCGGCGGCGAGCGCGCGCGCCGCGCGAGCGTGCTGATCGGACGCGAGTCGCAAGCCGCGTTCGGGCTGCTCTTCGCGTGCGGGATCTTCGAGCTCGTGATCATCGCGGCGGGGCTGCAGCTCGCGGCCACGTTCCGGCCCGAGGGCGACTTCGCGAGATTCTGGATCGAGCTCGCCGGCGCGGAGGCCCCGACCGTGACCTTTCTCGAGGCGCTGCTCTATCCGCTGGCGATCTCGGCGATCGAGCCGCTCTTCGTCGCGGGCGGCTTCGCGCTCTACGTGAACCGGCGCATCTGGCTCGAGGGCTGGGACATCGAGCTCGCGTTCCGAAAGCTCGAGCAGCGCGCGGCTGAGGAACCGCCGCGCGCGTCCCGCGGAGGGGCGATCTCGCTCGGCGTGCTGGTGGCCACACTGCTGCTTCCGCTCGGCGCGGCGGCACAGCCGGAGGCGGAAGAGCCGACCAGCTGCGAGGCGCCCGGCCCCGAGGGGGCGGGCGCGTGCATCGACGCGGTGCTCGCCGCAGAGGAGTTCGCGACGATTGAGCGCGTCGAGATCTGGCTGCCGAAGGCGAGCGAGTCGAGCGCAGACGGCGAGCCGGGCTGGCTTGCGCGGCTCGGTCTCTGGCTGGGCTCGGTCGCGGCCGGGGTGCTCCGCGTCGGCGCGTGGCTCGCGATCGCGCTCCTGGTCGGAGCGCTCGCGATCGCGATCCTGCGCTCGCTTCGCAGATCCGGGCGCGCCGGAGCCGACGAGGCGGAACGGCCGCGCGAGCCGCGCTTCGCGCGCGATCTGCGGCCCGAGTCTCTTCCCGCGGACGTCGTCGCCGCGGCGCGAGCGCGTTTCGAGAGCGGGGACACGCGCGGCGCACTGTCGCTGCTCTATCGCGGCGCGCTGATCCACCTGGTGCGCGGCAGAGGCCTGCGCATTCCCGAGAGCGCGACCGAGGGCGAGTGCGAGCGCATCGCGAGCGAGGCGCTGCCGCCGGCGCTGGCGGGCGACTTCGCGGATCTCTCGCGGGCCTGGGTCTTCTGCGCGTACGCGCATCGGGCGCTGCCGGCGGCGGAGTTCACGCAGCTGTGTCGGCGCTGGAGTCCGCACCTGGGAGGCGCGGCGTGACTCGTCCGTCCAGGCGCGCCGGCTGGATCGGCCTCGCCGGCGCGGTCGCCGCGGCGGTCACTCTCTTCTTCTCGTCGTGCGAGAAGCGCTCGATCGAGGTCCCGCGCGGGTACAAGGGCGAGGCGTCGCGAAATCCCTATCTCGCTGCGCAGCGCCTGCTCGAGCGGCTCGGCACCCCCGTCTCGAGCTTCCGCGAGCTACCGATCGCACTCGACCTCGATCCGCGCGAGGCCACGCTGATTCTTCCCACGCCGCGCCGCTCGCTCGGCCGCGCGCGAGCTCGAGAGCTGATGCGCTGGGTCGAGGACGGCGGCCACCTGATCGTCGTGAGCTGGCAGCTCTTCGACGACGAGAACCGCTTCCCGGACCTCGTGCTCGACCCGCTCGGCGTGCGCCAGTACCTGAACGAATCCGACGAGCCCGAGCCCGAAGCGCCCGAGCCCGGCGAGCCGGAGCCGCCCGACGAGCCCGCGCCGGGCGTCACGAAGGCGAGCGCGACGCAGGCCGAGGCCGAGGAAGACGAGCCCGAGCTCGCGCGCGCGGTCTTCCCGGATCGCGCGGCGCCGCTCGAGGTCGAGTTCGATCCCGAGTACCGGATCGAGCTCGACGCGGAGGCGGAGGATGCGCGGGTCTCCGAGATCGGCGATGCGAACGGCGTCCACCTGGTCACGGTGCGAGCGGGTCGCGGAGTCGTGACCGCGCTGACCGACGACTACTTCCTGACTCAGCCCGTGATCGCGGACTGGGACCACGCCGAGCTCGTGTACCGCCTGACTCACTTCGCCGGTCGCAGCGGCCCGGTGTGGATCGTCTTCGGGGACGAGTTCCCGGGCGCACTCGCGCTGGTCTGGCGCCACGGCTGGATGGTCGTCGCGAGCGCCGCGCTCGTGCTCGCACTCTGGCTCTGGTCGGCGTCGCGGCGCTTCGGTCCGATCGAGCCGGACCCGCCCGGCGAGCGGCGCGAGCTGATGGAGCACGTGCGCGCCGCGGGCCGGTTCCAGCTGCGCAGCGGCGCGGCGCGCGGGCTGCTCGCCGCCACGCGCGACGCGCTTCTGGAGCGGTTGCACGAGCGTCACCCGAGCCTCGCGACGCTCTCGCCCGCCGCGCAGGCCGAGCACCTCGCCGGGCTTTCCGGGCTGCCGCGCGAGAGCGTCGCGCGCGCGCTCGCCTTCGGATCCGAGGCGGATTCATCCCGCTTCGTGCAAGACGTCGCCATCCTCGAGAAGATCAGGAGATCGCTATGAGTTCCGAGAATCCCGTGATCCCGCGCGAAGACTTCGCGCGCGCCTCCGAGCTCGCGCGAAAGATGCGCGCCGAGATCCGCAAGGTCTTCGTCGGGCAGAGCGAGGTGGTCGACCAGACGCTGGTCGCCCTGTTCGCCGCCGGCCATCTTCTGCTCGAGGGAGTGCCGGGCCTGGGAAAGACGCTGCTCGTGCGCGCACTGGCTCGCTCGTTCTCGGGCAGCAGCACGCGCATCCAGTTCACGCCCGACCTGATGCCCGCCGACGTCGTCGGCCACGTGATGTACGAGGCGTCGTCGGGCGAGATGCGCCTGCGCCGCGGTCCGGTGTTCACGAATCTGCTCCTGGCCGACGAGATCAACCGCGCGCCCGCGAAGACCCAGGCAGCCCTGCTCGAGGTGATGCAGGAGCGGCAGGTGACGCTCGAGGGGCAGTCACTCGAGGTTCCGGCGCCGTTCATGACTCTGGCCACGCAGAATCCGATCGAGCTCGAGGGCACCTATCCGCTGCCCGAGGCGCAGGTCGACCGCTTCCTGCTGAAGGTGCAGATCGACTACCCGAGCGAGCAGGAGGAGCTCGAGCTCGTGTACCGCGTCGCCTCGGGGGCGCTCGGCGACTCGCTCGACCTCTCGCCGATCTCGCCCGTGGCCGACGCCGCGGGCGTGGTCGCGATCCAGGTCGCCGCCGCGACGGTCTTCGTCGACGAGCGGATCTCCGACTACGCCGTCAGGATCGTGCGCGCGACGCGAGCCTGGCCGGGCGTAGCGCTCGGCGCGGGGCCGCGCGGCGGGCTCGCGTTGGTTCGCGCCTCGCGCGCGCGCGCGCGGGTCGAGGGACGCGGCTTCGTGACACCCGACGACGTGAAGGCGATCGCGCTTCCGGCGCTGCGCCACCGCATCCTGCTCTCCCCCGAGGTGGAGCTCGAAGGTCAGCGCGTGGACGCGTTGATCGGCGCGCTGCTCGCCCGCGTGGAGGCGCCGCGGGTGTGAGCCCGTCCCGGCGAATGCTGGCGCTCGCGTCGCTCGTGCTCGCGCTCGGGCTCGCCTCCGCGTTCCTCCCCGCGCTGCTGCCGGTGTGGTGGACCGGGCTTGCGCTGCTCGGGGTCCTGGCGGCGGCCGACGCGGGCGCGGCGCTCGGGCCGTTCGACGCGACGCGCGCCGTTCCGCAGACACTCGCGATCGGAACGCGGCACACGGTCGCGGTGGAGCTGGCCAACCGCGGCCGCCGCGCGGCGCGGCTTCGCGTCTTCGACCACGCTCCGGCCGGCCTCGGCGCGATGGGGCTGCCGCGCGCGTTCCGGCTGGAGCCCGGCGCGCGCGCGAGCTTCGAGTACCGGATCGCGCCGTCGGTGCGCGGCGAGCACCGGATCGGCCGGCTGGAGCTCGTCGCGAGCTCCTCGCTCGGGCTCTGGCGCCGGCGGATCCGCACGGGATCCGATCAACACGTTCGCGTTTATCCGAACTTCCGCGCGGTCTCGCGCTACGCGTTGCTTGCGGCGGCGAACCGGGCGGGCGAGCTCGGCGTCCGGCGCCGGCCGCTGCGCGGCGAGGGGCTCGAGTTCCACCAGCTCCGCGAGTACCGCCAGGGCGACAGCCTGCGGCAGATCGACTGGAAGGCGACCGCGCGGCTGCGGCGCGCGATCTCGCGCGAGTACGAGGAGGAGCGCGACCAGCAGATCGTCTTCCTGCTCGACTGCGGCCGTCGCATGCACGCGCGCGACGGCGCGCTCTCGCACTTCGATCACGCGCTCGACGCCGTGCTCCTGCTCGCGCACGTGGCGCTGCGCCAGGGCGACGCGGTGGGCCTGCTCACGTTCAGCGGCACACCGCGCTGGCTCGCGCCGCGAAAGGGCGCGAAGCAGCTCTCGCGCGTCCTGAATTCGGTCTACGACCTAAAGACGAGCGCGCGCGCCTCCGACTACCTGGCCGGCGCGCAGCAGCTCGCGACCCGGCTCGCCAAGCGGGCGCTGGTGGTGGTGGTCTCGAACCTGCGCGACGAGGACGACGAGGACCTGCTGCTGGCCGCGCGCCTGCTCGGCCGCCGCCACCTGGTCTTCGCCGCGAGCATGAAGGAGCGCGCGCTCTCCGCCGCGCTCGAGACGCGGGTTCGCGACCTGGACTCCGCGCTCACGGTCGCGGCGACGCACCAGTACCTGCTGGCTCGACGGCGCGCACACGAGCGGCTGCGCAAGAGCGGCATCCTCACGCTCGACGCCGAGCCGCACGAGCTCGCCGTCGCGCTCGTGAACGGCTACCTGGACGTGAAGGCGTCGGGCGTTCTGTAGTCCGTGCGCGTCAGCCGGAGACGCTGATCGCCTGGCGCGGGCAGAGACGGACGGCCGCCTCGACTTTCTTGCGCAGTGACTCGGGCGGGTTCTCGATCAGGATGTGCAGGTTGTCGTTCTCGTCGACGCGGAAGACTTCCGGGGCCTGGTCGACGCAGACGGCATTGGCTTCACAGAGGTCGAAGTCGACGACGACTTTCATGGCGGGCTCCTGCAGAGTTGCGCGTCCGAGCCTACCACGGCGCGCGCGTTTCGGCCGGTGGTCTGCGGAGGCGAAAACGGTTATGCATGAGCCCGCGATGGGAGACAGGGAAGCGCGGATCATCGCGACCGCGGTCGCGCTCGCCGAGAAGGGCGGCTTCGAGGCGGTTCGCCTGCGCGACGTGGCCGCCAAGGCCGGGGTCGCGCTCGGCACGCTCTACAGCCACTTCCGCAGCAAGGACGACCTGCTCGTCGCGGCGCTGGCCAGCGAGGCCGCGGGTCTGGCCGCGCGAATGGCCCGCCGGCCGCCCAAGGGGCCGACGGAGCTCGAGCGCGTGACCGCGTACTTCAGCGCGGCGACGCGCACGCTCTGCCGCAAGCCCAAGCTCACGCGCGCGGTGCTTCGCGCGGCGAGCTCCGACGAGCCGGAGCTCGCCGGGAAGATCCGCGCCTTCCACGGCGCCTCTGGCGATCTGCTGATCCGCGCGCTGCGCGGCGATCCGAACGCGACGCTCGCCGGGGCCAGCCCGCGCGAGCAGCGCGTCTGCGAGGTGCTGCAGCAGGTCTGGTTCGCGGCGCTGATCGGGTGGATGAGCGGTCTGCACAAGCAGTCCGAAGTCGTCGCGCAGGTGCGCGACGCCGCCGAGCTGCTGCTTCCCTAGCGGCGAGCGAGCGACTTCGCGAGCCGCTCCAGGATCTGATCCAGGATCGGGCGCGAGGTCGCGAAGTTCAGACGCACGAAGCCGGCGCCGCCCGGTCCGGTGCGGCTCCCGTCCGAGAGCGCGACGCGCGCGTTCTCGAGGAAGAACGTGTACGGGTCCTTCGGAAGCTCGAGCGCGCGGCAGTCGAGCCAGGCGAGGTAGGTCGCCTCGGGCGGAACGTGCGCGATTCCGGGCAGGTGCTCCTTCACGAAGGCGGCGATGCGCGCGCGGTTTCCGGCGAGATACGCGATCAGGTCGTCGAGCCAGGGCCGCGCGCTGCTCCAGGCGACCGCGCTCGCGCCCAGGCCGAAGCTGCCCAGCCCCCCGCGGATGTGCGAAGCGAGCGAGCCGAAGCGCTGCTTCAGCGCGGGGCTGCCGAAGATCGCCACCGCGCAGCGCAGCCCCGCGATGTTGAACGTCTTGGTCGCCGACATCAGCGTGATGGTGCGCGAGGCGATCTCGGGCCCGAGCGTCGCGATCGGAATGTGCCGGTGGCCGGGCAAGACCAGGTCGGCGTGGACCTCGTCGGAGATCACGATCAGATCGCGTTCGATCGCAAGCCCCGCGATCCGCTCGAGCTCCGCGCGCGTGAAGGCGCGGCCGGTCGGGTTCTGCGGATTGCAGAGCAGGAGGATCCGCGCGCCCGCGTCGGCCTTCGATCGCAGATCGTCGAAGTCGATCTCGTAGCCGCGCGGCCCCTGCACGAGCTGGTTCACGATCCGGCGCCGGCCGAGCTCGGCGGTCGAGTTCAGGATCGGGGGGTACACCGGACTCTGTACGATCACCCCGTCGCCCGGCTGCGAGCAGGTGTGGATGGCGACGTAGAAGCCCTGCACGACATCGGTGATCACCAGGACCTGGTGCGGGTCGACCTGCCAGCCGAATCGCTCGAGCGCCCACTTGGCGAAGACCGTCGGCAGCGCGCCCGGCGTGGGGTTGATCGGATAGCCGAGGTCGTTCCGGCCGACCATCTCGGCCAGGTAGCGCGCGATCGGCTCCGCGACGGGGAAGTCCATGTCGGCGACCCAGGCGGCCAGGACGTCGGCCGGATACTGCGTCCACTTCTCGCCGTGTTTTCGGCGCAGGTCCTCGATCGTGAAGTCGTCGAAGCTCATGCGGCCGATTCTAGCCGGAGCCGCTCGCGCCGGCCGCTTCTCAGCCAGATCAGCTCGAGCGCGATCGCCTTCTCGGCCGGGAACACCTTCGCGATGCCGCGCGCGTAGGTCGCAAGCTGCGCGCGGTAGGCCTCGGGCGCGCCGCCGTCCGGCTCGCGGCCGGTCTTGTAGTCGGCGACCACGAGGGCTCCGTCCGCGTCGCGGTAGAGCAGGTCGATCGTGCCGTTCCAGGCCGTTCCGTCGGGATCGCGGAACAGGACCGGTAGCTCGCGGCCGAGCACCTCGACGCCGGCGAGGTGCGCGGGGAGCGCGCTCGCGAGCAGCGCCTCGGCGAGCTCGAGCGCGTCGCGCTCGAGCGCAGCCGCGGAGAGCCCCTCGTGCGCGGCGCTCCGTCGCGAGGCCATGGCCGCGAGCCCGCGAAGCGCGGCCGCGTCGCGGAAGTCCCAGCGCTCCAGCGCTTCGTGGAGCGCGACCCCGAGCGCGCGGGCGCTGCGACCCTCTTCGGTGTCGGGCGGCGCGGCCGATGCAGCTTCGAGATCGCTCTCGAGCTCGCGCGCCTCCGCGTCCTCGCGCAGTCCGGAGGGGCTCGCGAACGGGGGCCGGGCGGCGCCGCGCGCGAGCGCGGCGGCGTTCTCCGCGCGAGCGACGGGATCCCGATCCGGCGTCGAGCGAGGCGGAGGCGAAGCGAGTCGAGCCGGCTCAGACTCGCGAATCGTCCGCCCGATCACGTCGGGCGCGCCGGGAAGCGGTCCGTCCTGCGGAAGACCGTCTTTGGTGTAGCCCCAATCGGAGAGGAAGCGCAGCTGCGATTCCGCCAGCTTCACGCCCTTTCGCGGCGCGTGGATGAAGATCAGCCGCTGCTGCGCGCGCGTGCAGGCCACGTAGAAGAGCCGGCCGGATTCGGCGTCGTCGTGCACGGCCTCGAGGTTCTCGCGTTCCAGCCAGCTCGCGGACCGAGCAGCGCGGGTCGAGACCGCGAGCTCGTCTCGATCGCGAAGCCGCTCGACCTCGACGCTCGGAGCTCGGCTGCCGCCGGAGCCGCGCGCGACGTCGGGCAGGATGACGACGGGGAACTGCAGCCCCTTCGCGCCGTGGATGCTCATCAGCCGCACGCGGTCGGGCGCGTCGTCGCCCTCCTCGGGAGCGGGGCGGCGCTCCTCGGTCTCGAGCGCGCGGACCAGATCCGCGAGGCCGCAGCCCGGCTTCGAGCGCGCGTCGCTGGCCAGGCGCTCGATCAGGAACACGAGGTCGGCGACGCGGCGCTCGCCGTCGCGCGCGAGCGCGTGCAAAGCGAGGAGCGGCGTTTCTTCGAGCAGCGCCGCGAGCAGCGTCGCGGGGGCGGCGCTCCGCGCGCGCTCGCGCAGCGCGCGGAGGCGGGCGAACGCGCGCGCCAGATCCGGCAGCTCGTCGGCGGGCGGAGAGACGTCCGGGTACGACCAGCACCTCACGCGCTCGCGCGGCTCGAAGCGGCCGGCCCAGCGCGCGAGCTCCGCGTCGGGAACCGCGCCGAGCGGCGAGCGGAGCACGCCGAGGACCGCGGGTGCGTCGGCGGGATTCGCGAGCGCTCGGAGCAGAGCCAGGAGCTGCTGACCCGCGGGCTCCGACGACAGCTCTTCGCCGCGACTCACCAGACAGGGCACTCCTCGCGCCTGCAGCGCGGCGGCGTAGACGTGCACGTCGGCGAGCCCGCGAAAGAGCAGGGTGATCTGCTTCGGCTCGAGGCGCCCCACAGCGATCTCGCTCGCGACCCAGCCCGCGATCACCTGCGCCTCGTCGCGGCGCGCGTCCTCCGCGCGGCTTCCACCGAGGTCCACGGTCCAGACCTCGACGCGGCTCTCGTTGGCGGGATCCCGGCCCGAGACCAGCCCGTTGTACCCGGAGTACGCGTGGGCTAGCTCGGGATTCTTCGTCGAAAGGATATCGGGAAAGATCCGATCGAGCGGAGCAAGCAGCTCGGGAGGCGAGCGGAAGCACGTGACGAGCTCGAGAACCTCTCCGCCCTGCGCGCGCACGCGCGCGACGGCCTTCTGGTACGCGCTGACGTCGGCGCCCCGGAAGCGGTAGATCGCCTGCTTCGGATCTCCGACGATGAAGAGCTTGCCCCGCGCGAGCACGGTTTCGAACGCATCGCCGGCGGGCTCGGACGCGGGGTCCTCCGCCAGAAGCAGCACGATCTCGTACTGGATCGGGTCGGTGTCCTGGAACTCGTCGAGGAAGAGCGCGCGATAGCGCGCGCCGAGGCTGCGCCGCACC
The DNA here is from genome assembly GCA_016875225.1 of Deltaproteobacteria bacterium. NCBI lineage: Bacteria > Pseudomonadati > Myxococcota > Myxococcia > Deltaproteobacteria bacterium. The sequence continues at coordinate 13,924 of VGRW01000050.1, read as the reverse complement.
TCCGGACGGGTGCGGAGCAGATCGCGCGCCAGCACGAGCAGCGCGTCGAAGGGCAGGATCCCGCGCAGCCGGGCCTCGCGCACGGCCGCCGCGGCGTAGGGCCGGACCAGCGATAGCGCGCCGGCGATCAGCGCGTCGTCGACGCGGCGCAGGCGGATCAGATCGGCGTGGACCTCCTTGGCCAGCTCTTCCAAGTCGGGCCGCTTCTTCGCGGTCGGCGGCTTCGTGTCGAGCAGCCCGCGTTCCTTGCCTGTTCCGCCGATGCACCTCGCGCGCTGGATCTCCTCGCGCATCGCGGACGTGCCCGAGTCGCGAAGCGCGGCGAGCGGCAGACGCGCGGCGTCGAGCCAGCTCTCCGCGCCCTTTGCGGGCGAGGGCGACAGACAGGCGTCGATCCGCGAAAGCCACCGGGTCGCGAGCTCGCCGAGCCGCTCTTCCGAGGCCGGCAGCTCGAAGCGGCCGCGCTCGCCGTCGATCCCGAACGAGCCGCAAGCGCGACCGAGCTCCTCGATCTCGGCGAGATCGAGCCCGAGCATCACCTGACGCCAGAGCGGCGCGCGCGCGCCGCCCGGGCCGTCGGCTGAAGCCAGGAAGTCGCGCCAGAGCTCGCGGCGCACCTCGTCGAAGCCGAGTCCCGTGTCGACGCTGAAGCGCGGGTCCACGCCCGCCTCGAGCGGGAATCTGCGCAGCAGCCCGGCGCAGAAGCCGTGGATGGTCGAGACCTCGGCCGCGACGATGCTCGCGAGCCGTCGCTTCGCGGTGTCGGCGATGCTCTCGGGCGACTGCGCGAGCGAGAGCCAGCGGTAGGCGCGCTTCGCCTCCGTCTCCTCTCCGACCTGCTCCGGCGGAACGCGCGCGCCGGCGAGCTCCGCAAGCTCGGCCAGCGCGCTCGCCAGGCGTTTGCGCATCTCGGCCGCGGCCTTCTCGGTGAAGGTGATGGCGGCGAAGCCGTCCACGTCGAGGCCGCGCGCGAGCATCTGGCAGACCACGCGCTCGACCAGCAGGCTGGTCTTGCCGCTTCCCGCGCCCGCCTCGACCACCAGGTTGGTGTCGAAGTCGTGCGCCCCGCGCTCCCGCGCGCCGCGGTCCCTCATGCGTCGCCCCCGCCGCGAAGCGCGCGCCATGAAGCGAGCGAGTCCGCCGCCGCCAGGCGCTCGCGGCTCGGCCCGTGCTCGCGACGACACGCGATCGTGTAGGCGCAGTAACGACATTCCTTGCGATCGCGCCAGAACGGGAACAAGCCCCGCGCGAGCAGGCCGTGGAGTTCGTCGAGCACCGGGAGAGCCAGCGTCTCGATCTCGCCGAGCTCGAGCGAGCGCTCCTTGTCGCGCTCGCGGTCGGGGTCGCGCTCCGGCCGCAGCGGCACCGGCAGCGCCTCGCCGATCACCTCGCGCGTGTTCCCCTCGCTCGCGACGGCGAGCGCATAGAGAGGCACCTGCAGCGAAGTGCCGTGCTTGACGCGGCTCTTCTCCACGGGCTTTGCGAAGTCGCGCGACGTCTTGTAGTCGCCCACGCGGAGCGCGCCGTCCGGAGCGCGCACGATCCGGTCGACGCGGCCCTCGAGCTCGAGGCCCCGCTCGCCGTGGAGCTGCACCCGCGCGCGAACGCTCCGCTCGGTCTCGAGCTCGACGACGCCGGTCGGGAGCAGGGTGCGAAGGTCGCGCTCGAGCAAGTCACGGATCGCGCGCTCGACCAAGCCGAGATGGGCGGCCCAGAGCCCGGGCTCGCGCGTGCGCACACGGGTGCGCGCTTTCTCCGCGGCCTGCGCGAGCGCGCCGGGAAGCGACGCGGTCGCGCGGGCGATCGCCGCGTCGGGGTTCGTGCCGGGCGCAAGCCTGCCCTCGTCGAAGAGGCCGCGGTAGAGCCGGCGCAGGGCGTCGTGGGCGAGCTGCCCCGCCTCGTTCGCGTCGAGCGCGTCGGGAGACGGGTCCTCGAGCTCGCGGGCGCCGAGCACCGACCTCGCGAAGGCGCGGAGCGGGCAGACGCCGAGCTCGGCGACGAAGCTCGGCGAGAGCGAGTCGGGAAGGCGAAGCGCCGCGGCTCCGACGCCGCCGTCGAAGGGGAGCGCATCGGAGTGGAACGCGTCGGTCTGCGCCACGAAGTCCCGCTCGCTCGGAGTCACCGCGGCCGGCGCCCGCGCGAAATCCGGGGCCGTGTCGCTCGGCACCGTCGCGAGCCCGACGACGTCGCTGCCGGGAGCGACGAACGGCAGGTTGCGCAGAAAGCCAGAGGGCGAGAGCGCGCGCCCCGCGCCGTCCGCCTCCGCAAACGTGATCGTCACGCGAGCGCGCGCCTGCGAGAGCAGCAGGCCCAGCAGGAAGCGCTCTTCGGCGAGCGCGCGAGCGCGGATCGGGATCGGCCTGCGCAGCCGTGCGCACAGGGATTCGCGGATCGCGTCGGAGAGGAACGGGTCTTCGCGCACCTCGTGCGGCCACGCGCCGTGGTTCATGCCCAGCAGGAACAGCTGCTCGCACGGGAGCGCGCGCGCCTGGATCGCGTCGAGGACGCGCACGCCGCCGTCGTCGCGCGCGCGCCAGGGAGTTGCGAGTTCGAGCAGGAGCGATTCGAGCGCGGCGGCGGCGGCTTCGGTCGTGGGCGGGTGCGCAGCGCCCGCGGCCCGCTCGATCGCGTCGAGCCCGGCCGCGCCTTCGAGCGCTGCTCGGCCATCGTCGCCGGGTAGGTCAGCGCCGAGCGCGCGCGCGATCGAAGCGGCCTCCGCGAACGAGCGCGACGCGGCGAAGGCACGGCGAGCGTCGATCGCGCGCGCGATCGCGCCGCGAAGCGCATCGAGGCCGGGCTCCGGCCGCGCCGCGTCGAGGGCCGCGAGCCAGTCGTGTTCGCCGCGCACGACGGCCGCTTCGCGCGCGAGCCGCTCGGCCAGGCGCGCCTGCTCGCGCGGGAGCACCGCGTCGAGGAAGCCGAGCAGCGCGCCGCGCTCCAGATCCCGCCCGAGCGCGCGCAAGAGGTCGAGCCAGGCTCGCGCTTCGGGATTCGCGACCGCGGGCTGCGAGAGCGACGACGTGACCGGAATGCCGTAGCCGCCGAAGATCGGCTCGAGCCAGGGGCCGTACGGCTCGAGCGAGCGCGCGACGATCAGGATCTCGCGCGGCGGCGTGCCGGCTTCGAGGAGCGCGAGCACCTCGCGCGCGACGAGCTCGAGCTCCTCGCGCGGGGATCGCGCGCGGAGCAGTCGAAGCCTTCCCGTGGGAATCGCCCCGTCGCGGTCCAGCGCGGGTCGATCGACGACCTCGCCGCCCTCCGGCGTGAATCCGCGCCAGGCCCACTCGGCGCGCACGCGCTCCGCGTGCGCGTCGCCCCAGTCGGGCTGGAAGAAGCGCAAGGCGCCCTCCGGCAGCGCGCCCGCGATCGCGTCGACCAGGTCGCCGGCGGAGCCTACGACCTCGGTCGCGCCGTGCACCTCCGCGCGCGTGAAGCCGCGCCGCGCGACCCAGGCGGGCGCGCCGCGCACGGCGAGCTGGAACAGGCCGATGCGGTCGTACAGACCCTCACCGGCGAGCCGCGCGAGCGCGCGTTCCAGATCGGTGTAGAGCGCGCGCAGATCGGCGACCGCGTCGGGAAGCGCGCCCGGCGCGATGCCCGCGTCGCGCAGGTCGCGAAGCGTGCCGGCCAGCGCCGCCGCGAGCCCCGGCCGCTCGGCGACGATCGGCCCGAAGCGCGGGCTCGCCTGCGCGCAGACCGCGACCAGCCGCGCCAGCGCCGTGGCGCCGAGCGAGTCGCGAAACGGCGCGCCCGTCTCGGCCGCGCAGCGCTCGGCGAGCGCGCGCAGGTGCAGGAACTCGCGGCCGAGCAGCGCCCCGCCGCGCGCGGCGTCGAGCGCAGTGCCGCGCCGTTCGCGCAGCACGCGCGTCGACGCGGAGATCTCCAGGACGCGCTCGATTCCGCTCACGCTCGCCTAGCGAAGCTCCCGGAAGAACTTGCGCACGTCGTCGACCAGCAGCTTCGGCTCCTCGAGCGCGGCGAAGTGGCCGCCGCGGTCGAAGACGGACCACTGCTTCAGGTTGAAGCCGGCCTCGGCCCACTTGCGCGGCGCCTTGTACAGCTCCTTGGCGAAGATCGCCCCCGCGGTCGGCACCTCGATGCGCCCCTCGGCCGCGCCGAAGCGGCCCGCGCGCATCGTCTCGCAGTAGAGCCGCGTCGACGACGTGATCGACTGCGTGATCCAGTAGATCATCACGTTGGTGAGCAGCTCGTCCTTGGAGAAGCGCGACTCGATCTTCCCGCCGCAGTCGCTCCAGCCGTGGAACTTCTCGACGATCCAGGCGGCCAGGCCCGCGGGGGAATCGTTCAGCCCGTAGCCCAGCGTCTGCGGCTTGGTGCCCTGGATCTGCTGGTAGCCGACCTCGTTCTTCTGGAAGTTGCCCATCTCGCCGAGCCAGGCCATCTCTTGCGGCGTCACGCCCTCCATCGGATTGGCCGCGCCGGCGGGCGGACCCGCGACGATCATGTTCATGTGTATGCCCGCGCAGTGCGAGGGATCGACGCGGCCGATCCAGGCCGTCGCGATCGCGCCCCAATCGCCGCCCTGCGCGCCGTAGCGCCCGTAGCCGAGCTCGGCCATCAGCGCGGCGACGGTCTCGCCCACCTGCTTGATGTCGAAGCCGGGTTGCTTTGGCGCCTCGCTCCAGCCGTAGCCGGGCATGGACGGGCAGACGACGTGGAACGCGTCCTCCTTGCGGCCGCCGTGCGCGACGGGGTCGGTGAGCGGGCCGATGATCTTGTGGAACTCGTACACCGATCCGGGCCAGCCGTGCGTGATCACGAGCGGGAGCGCGCCCGGCTCCTTCGAGCGCTGGTGGATGAAGTGCAGCTCGAGGCCGCGCACCTTCGCCTTCCAGTGCTCGAACTGATTCAAGGCGCGCTCGTGCGCGCGCCAGTCGTACTTCGAGCGCCAGTGCGCGACGAGCTCGCGCAGGTAGGAGAGCTCGGTGCCGTAATCCCAGCCCGCGCCCTCGAGCTGGTCGGGAAAACGCGTTCGCGCCAGGCGATCGGCGAGATCGGCGAGCAAGCTGTCCGAAACTTCGATCTTGAAACGCTGCACGTTCGGCCCTCCCAAGGCTCGATGAATCCGGCCGCGATTATCGCCCGGCGCGCGAGTGAAGTCGTGGTTGACACGTTTGCGCCGCGGGCGTAACTCTGTGGTCGTCGGTCGGGACCGAGCCGAGGAGGCAAGAGGGCTCGTCTTCGCGGCGCGATCGCAGGCTCGGAGAATCGGCCGACACTCGAGAAGCCGCGGGGCGGGCAAGCGGGTGCTCCGGTGAGCCACCGGGGACGTCAAAGCCAAGCCGGGAGGACCGGAGACGGTTTTCCGACGGGCCGGCGCCGTAAAGCGGCGAGTCATCCGCCGCGACGCCGGGATGCACACCGACGGAGTTCTCCGGTCGCGATCCTCGAGCCGATCGTGTCCAGCAAAACGGCGAATTCGAGGACCGACTCACCGCGCATGAAAGTCCCGAGGTCGAGTCTCACCGCCACCCGCAACCTCGCCCGTGCGACTGCGGCCCGCACTTCGCTAGTCTCGGCCGTGTCATGGTGAGAAGAGACGACGAGCGCCCTGAGGCACGGCCCGCGGTCTGGCTACTGTGGATCGCGGGCGGGATCGCTGTGGTGCTCGGCGCCGCGCTTCTGTTCGAGCTCTACGCGATGGGAAGGGCGACGGCGCAGGGCGGGGCGCTCACAGCGCGCGAGGAGATCGCCGCTGCGCGACAGGGCGCGAGGCTCTTCGCCGAGGCGCTGGCGAGCGCGTCCGGCGAAGCCGCCGTTTCGGACCTGCCTTCGATCACCCGGCGCCTCGACGAGGCAGACGTCCGCGGGGAGACCGTCGTCGGGTCGCTGCGAAGCGCGCCAGACGAGAACTCGCTCGCGGATGCGGCGGAGCTGATCGCCGAGTACCGCGGAGTCTGCAGCGGCTGGCTCGATCGAGTTGGTGCGAACCCGCCCGGCCCGAGCCCGGACGCCACGGCCGACCCGTGCGCGGCTGCGCTGCGGCGCGTGCAGTCCCAGTCGGCTCGCTAGAGCAGAAGCCCCGGGAAGAAGAGCAGGGCGATCGCGAGCGCGAGCATGACGGCGGCACTTGCGAGCTTCAGCGCGCGGCCGGCCCGCTCGCCGAGCTTGGACTTGGCGAGCGTGACGACGGCGATCGTCACCATGGCCGCGTCGTCGGCGACGTAAGCCAGGTTGTAGAGCGCGAGGTACCCGTAGTGCTGAGCGGTCGAGAGCTCCGCGCGGGCGAGCACGGCCGTGTAGACCGCCGGCAGCCCGGCGGTGCAGAGCAGCTCGACGCTGTTCACGAGCAGCGCGAGCGCGGCCACTCCGGCGAGCGACGCGAGCGGCGATTCCGCGCGAAGCAGCGCGCGCACCCGCGCGTAGATGCCGGGCTTGGCGCGCTCGGGGATGGAGAGCGACGGGCCGCGGCCGGGCTCAAGCGAGTCCTTCAGGTTGAGCGCGCCGATCGCGAGCGCGGTCACGCCGAGGGCGATGCGCAGCCCGCGCGAGACGCCGATCCACAGGAACACGTTCAGCCACGCGGCCATGAACGCGAAGTAGACGGCGCCGCTCGCCAGCACGAACGTGCCGGCGACGAGCGCCATGCGGCGGCGGTCGCGCAGGTTCACGAGCATCGAGAGCAGGAAGAGCAGCACCCACATCGCGCACGGGTTCACGCCGTCGATCAGGCCGAGCGCGACGGTGAAGAGCGGCAGGCCGAGCTCCGAGGCGCGCAGCGTGCCGAAGAGGCCGGTCTCGACCGCGTCGGCCGGAGCGGGTGTCGCGCCCTGGAGCAGCGCGCGGACGCGCGCGCCGGTCGTGTCCGCGCTCTCGAAGCCGAGCACGAGCGCGGCGCCGATGCGGAAGGTCGGCACGCCGGGCGCGTCGATTCCGGCCTCGCTCGAGAGCCGCTCGAGCTCGGCGAGCGCAGCCGCGTCGAGGTCGACCTCGCGCCAGGTGACGCGCAGGTCGGCGCGTTCGCGCTCGAGCTCCGCCACGAACTCGCGCGCGTCCTCGCAGTGCGGGCAGCCCCGGCGGGTGAAGATCTCGAGCTCGGCGGTCGCGCCCATTGCTGCGGGGATCAGGCAGGCGAGCAGGGCCGCGGCCCATGCGATGGCGCGCGCGATCGGCACGGCCTCTGTCTAGCGGAAGTCGTGCGAGCGCGGCAGCAGGCCGGCCATCGCGTCGCCGTCGAGGCGCTCGAAGCGGCGCGCGCGGACGTGGATCACGCCGTCCTGATTTTGGACCGGGCCCTCGACGAGCAAGAGGCCCGCGGTCTGCACCAGCGCGCGGTGGCGCTGGAACAGGTCGGGCACGACGATGGCGTTGGCGGCGCCGGTCTCGTCCTCGAGCGTGATGAACAGGAAGCCCTTCGCGCTGCCGGGGCGCTGGCGCACGATCACGGCGCCTGCGACGCGCACCCAGGCGCCGTCTCGCGCGCCGCGCAGATCCGCCGCGCTCGAAACCCCGCGCGCGCGCAGGCGCTCGCGGAAGTGCGCCATCAGGTGCGCGCCGGTGGTGATGCCGGTGTCGCGGTAGTCCGCGACCGTCTCCTCGAAGCCCGTCATCTCGGCCAGCGGCGAGGGCGAGTCGGGCGTGGCGCCCGAGAGCAGCCCGCCCTGCAGCGCGGCGACCTGCCAGAGCGCCTCGCGCCGCCCCAGGCCCAGGCTCGCGCAGGCGCCGACCGAGGCGAGCTTCTCGAGCTCGTCGCGGTGCAGGCCCGCGCGGTGCGCGAGATCGCCGAGTGACTCGTAGGGTGACTCGGCCGCGATGCGCTCGCCGGCCTCTCTGCGCAGGCCGTCCACGTAGCGCAGGCCCAGGCGCACCTCGTTTGCGTCGGTCACGTGGCAGAGCCAGTCGCTCTGCTGCACGTCGATCGGCAGGGTGCGCACGCCGTGGCGCGCGGAGTCCTGCACCAGCGTGGCGGGGCTGTAGAAGCCGAGCGGCCAGTGGTTCAGCATGGCGGTCAGGAAGCAGGCCGGGTGGTGGGCGCGGATGTAGGCCGAGGCGTAGGCGAGCAGCGCGAAGCTGGCGGCGTGGCTCTCGGGGAAGCCGTACAGCGCGAACGACCCGATCTGCTTCACGATCTCGTCCTGCGCGGTCGTGTCGACACCTTTCTGCGTCATGCCGAGGCGCAGCGCCGTGGTGATCGACGCCATGCGCTCGACCGAGCGCTTGAAGCCCATCGCGCGGCGCAGCTCCTCGGCCTGGCCGCCGGAGAAGCCCGCGACCGCCATCGCCATGCGCAGCAGCTGCTCCTGGAACAGCGGCACGCCCAGAGTGCGCGCGAGGATCGGCTCGAGCAGCGGGTGCGCGTAGGTCACGGGCTCGCGCCCGGCGCGGCGCTGCAGGTAGGGCTGCACCATCTGGCCCACGACCGGGCCGGGGCGGATGATCGCGACCTCGACGACCAGGTCGTAGAAGGTGGTCGGCTTCATGCGCGGCAGCGTCGCCATCTGCGCGCGGCTCTCGACCTGGAACACGCCGACCGTGTCGGCCGCCTGCAGCATCCGGTAGGTCAGCGGATCGTCGGCGGGGATTCGCGCCAGGTCGACGTCGGCGCCGTCGTGCGTGCGCACGAGCGGGATCACGTCCTCGAGCACCGCCATCATGCCGAGCCCGAGCAGGTCGATCTTGATGATGCCGAGGTCCGCGCAGTCGTCCTTGTCCCACTGGATCACGCTTCGGCCCGGCATCCGCGCGGGCTCGAGCGGGACGACCTCGTCCAGGCGCCCGCGCGCGATCACCATCCCGCCGGAGTGCTGGCCCAGGTGGCGCGGCAGGTTCTGCGCCTCGCGCACCAGCCGCACCAGATGGCGCACGCGCGGGGCCTCGGGGTGCACGCCCGCCTCGCGGAGCTGCCGCTCCAGCACGTCGTGCTCGTCTTTGAACTCGTGCCGCGAGACGAGCTTCGCCAGCCGCTCGATCTGGTCGGGCGCAAGGCCGAGCACCTTGCCCATCTCGCGCACCGCGCTCTTGGCGCGGTAGGTGATGACGTTCGCGGTCATGCCCGCGCCGTGCGGGCCGTAGCGCCGGTAGACGTACTGCAGGATCTCCTCGCGCCGTTCGCCCGAGGGCAGGTCCACGTCGATGTCGGGCCACTCGCCGCGCTCCTCGGACAGGAAGCGCTCGAAGAGCAGCTCGTAGCGCACCGGGTCGACCGCGGTGATGCCGAGCGCGTAACACACGATCGAGTTGGCCGCCGAGCCGCGCCCCTGGCACAGGATCCCGCGCGCGCGGCACTCGCGCACGATGTCCCAGACGATCAGGAAGTAGCCCTCCAGCGAGAGCCGCCCGATCAGGCCGAGCTCGTGCTCGAGCTGCGCGCGCGCCTTCGCGGGCACGGTTGTGCCGTAGCGCTCGCGCGCGCCGGCGAAGGCGAGCTCGCGAAGCTTCCCCGGCAGCGTCTCGCCGGCGCCGAGCGGGAAATCCGGGAACGCGTAGCCCAGGTCTTCCAGCCGGAACTCGCAGCGCTCCGCGACCGCGAGCGTGTTCGAGAGCGCCCCGGGCAGGTCGGCGAAGCGCTTCGCCACCGCTTGCGGCGCGTGCACGTGGCGCTCGGCGTTGGGCAGGAGCAGCCTTCCCGCGTCGTCGAGCCGGGCTCCGTTCGCGATGCAGGTGAACGCGTCGAGCAGCCGCTTTCCGGCGGGCCGCGCGTGGCGCACGTCGCCGCTGGCAAGCCCCGCGATCCCGGTCGCGAGCAGGCGCCGGTTCGCGCGCTCCTCGTCCGGGTCGCGGTGGCGCCAGAGCTCGCCGTAGGCGTCCGCGCCGAAGATCTCGCGCACCGGCCCCGCGAGTCGCGGCTCGCGCACCAGCGCCACCAGCCCCTCCGCGTGCGCGCGCAGCTCCTCCCGAGTGACGCGGCTGTGCGGCTTCTCGCAGCGCGCGTGGCCGAGCGTGAGCAGCCGACACAGATTTCGGTAGCCCGAGCGGCTCTTCACCAGCAGCGTCACGCGCCCGCCGTCGGGCGGCGGATCGGTCTTGCGCCGCGGCGCTGAATCGCCGAGCAGCACCGCACGCGCCCCGACGATCGCGCGCACGCCTGCCTCGCGCGCCGCGCGCGCGAAGCGCGGCAGCCCGTACACACCGTGTAGATCGGCCAGCGCGAGCGTCCCGTGACCCAGCTCGGCCGCGCGCTCGACCAAGTCCTCGGGCGCGGAGCTGCCCTCGAGAAAGCTGAACGCGCTGCGCACGCCGAGCTCGATGTAGGGGGGGGAGGCCAAGCAGAGCGATTTTCGCTCTAGTTTCGCCTCGCGGTCAATTCACTCGCGGACCCGCACCCGCCCGTCCTCGACGATCCAGAGGCTGCGATCCGGCGACCGCCTGGCGAGCAGGGCGGCCACGCGCTCGATCACCTCGAGCACGTGCCGCTTGTCCTGTCGGGTGAGTCGCAGGACGACGATCCCTGCGTACTCGGTCGGCGGATAGGCCCGGATGTCGGCGAAATCGAGGTCGAGTGTCACCAAAGTGCGTTGCTCGGTTCGACAGGCCGACGCCACGGCGGAATCCGCAGCCCCGCCGAGGCGTTGATCCATCACGGTCAGGACGTCGTGACCCCGGCCACGCAGGAGCTCGAGAACCTCGACAGGCAGGTTCTCGTCGATCTTGAACCTCATCCGCGATCTTGCGCCGGCAGGCTGAGGACCCGTTCCTTGGAAAGCTCGGCTGCGTACGCGACGGCGGCCTGGATGTCCTCACGCGTGAGCGTCGGATAGCTCGCGAGGATCTCCGGGACGTCGAGTCCGGCGGCGAGGTTGTCGAGAACGACCGAGACCATGATTCGCGTTCCGCGCAGGCAGGCCTGCCCGTGGCAGATCTGCGGATCGACGGTGATGCGGTCGCGCCATTCCATTTCACGATCGAGCGTGCCGGGGCATGGGCGAGGCGTCAAGGCGACCTCAGTCGTAGATCCCGTCGACGAACCAGGAGTCGTCGGGAAGGTTGTGGTACAGGCGGTAGACGCCGCCGTCGGAGAGCTCGACGTCCCAGTAGTCGCGCGCGAAGCGGGTCTCTCCCCACCATTCGCCGAACAGGCGCCAGGGGCCGGCGGCGTGGCGCACGCGGCCGCCCTCGGAGTCGAGCGGGGCGTCGGCGAGCAGCGACACGTAGACCGGCGGCTCGCCGCCTCGGACGCCCACGCTCCGGGGCGGTCGGACCGCGCGCAGCGCCATGACACCGCGCGGTGACAGAGGCTCGGGGTCGTACGTGTCGGGCGCGTCGGGGCGGCGCTCGTGCGCGATGCGGAACTCGGCCAGCGCGGCGGCGTCGGGCTGGTGGGTGTCGTGCACGCGGGGCGCGCCGACCTGGCCGGGGCCGCAGAGCGACTCGATGCGCGCGATGGTGATGGCGAGCTCGCCGGGGGAGGGCAGCGGCGGCAGGAACAGGTCGAGCTGCGCGGTCTCGACGCAGTCCGGTGTCGCGACAAGCCGCGCGCGCAGCACGGCCTCGGGCGGCGGCTCGGCCTCGAGCGAGAGCCGCACCAGCGCGAGCAGCACGTTCGTCTCGAGCGTGGGGGCGGCCAGACCGAGCTCGTGCGCGAAGAGCGCGCCGCTCTCCAGGCCGAACTCGAGACGCAGCCCGCGTAGCGCGAGGCCGCGCACGCGCAGCCTGCGCAGCAGGCGATCGAGCGCGCCGCGCAGGAAGAACGCCAGCGGCTCCAGGTCCCCGATCGCCCATTCGGAGTCCGCGGCCTCTTCGAAGCGCAGCTCGGGCGGGTGTACACGGAACGGTGACAGGTCCTCGCCGTTCGCGCGGCGCGCGAGCCGCACCCCCGCCTCGCCCAGGCGCGCGCCGAGCGCCTCGCGCGGCAGCCGCGCGAGCTTGCCCAGCGTGCGCACGCCCCAGCGCGAGAGCCGGTCGGCCAGCTCGCCCGCGGGCTCGAGCAGGTCGAGCGGAAGCGGCACCAGGAAGCTCGCGGCCTGGTCGCCGCGCAGGAGGGGCCCGCCCTCGCGGTGGCGCGCGGCGAGCTCGGCGACCGTGCGCGTCGGGCCGATGCCGAGCCGCGCGCTCGCGGGCCCGATCCCCGAGAGCCCCACCTCTTCGAGGCGCGTCTCGAGCGCGGTGAGCAGTCCCCGCTCGCTGGGGAAGAGCGCCTGCGTTCCGGCCAGATCGACGAAGACGAGCCCCGTCCCGGCGACCATCACGCGCGGCGCGATCGAGCGCGCCACGTCGGCGAGCGCGAGCTCCGCCGAGCGCATGCCCTCGAGCGAGAACGCGCGCACGACCAGCTCCGGCTCCGCCGCGCGCGCCTGCGCGACCGTCATGCCGCGCAGGTGCCCCGCGACGATCGCCGGGCTGCGCTGCGCGCGGCCCGTGCGATCGCGCGGCTCGGTGATCGCCACGCGCTGCCCCGCGAGCTCGGGCTCGGCGCGCAGCACCGCGGCGAGCGGGAGATCCCGGATCAGCAGGCAGGCGAAGCGATCCACGGCGCCGCATTCCTCGTCCCCGTCCCACGCCCCCCGGCCCGGTCGATTTTCGCTTTATCTTCGCCTTCGAGTCAAGCCCTGTCTTCTTAAGCGGGCCCGTTCCTAAGAGGGCCCGGCGATCGAACGGGCCCCGGCTCGCCCGGCGCTCAGATCGGGTCGAGCGGGCTGCGCACACCGCGCCCGCCGCGGTTCAGCACGTGCGTGTAGATCATGGTCGTGCGCACGTCGCGGTGGCCGAGCAGCTCCTGCACGGTGCGGATGTCGTAGCCGGCGGCCAGCAGGTGCGTCGCAAAACTGTGTCGGAGCGTGTGGCAGCTCGCGGGCTTCGCGATCCCCGCCGCGCGCGTGGCCCGCTTCACCGCGCGCTGAACGCTCGTCTCGTGCAGGTGGTGGCGGCGCTCGACGCCGGTCTCGCGCTCGCGGTAGCGCCCGCGCGCGGGAAAGACCCACTGCCAGCCCCAGTCGCGCGCGGCGCTCGGGTACTTGCGCGCGAGCGCGCCGGGAAGCTCGACCGCGCCGAAGCCCGAAACGAGGTCGCCCGCGTGCAGCGCGCGCGCCCGCGCGAGCTGCGCGCGCAGGTCCGCCGCGAGCGAGCGCGGCAGCATGGTCACGCGGTCCTTCCGCCCCTTGCCGTCGCGCACGACGATCTCGCCGCGCTCCAGATCGAGATCCTTCACGCGCAGGCGCAGACACTCGAGCAGTCGCAGGCCCGAGCCGTAGAGCAGCGCGCCGACCAGCCGGGCTTCGCCGTCGAGCGCGCCGAGCAGTGCGCGCGCCTCGTCCTGCGTCAGCACCACGGGCAGGCGCTGCGGCACGCGCGCGCGCACCAGCTCCTCGAGCTCCAGCGCTGGCGCGCGGAGCACCTGCCCGTACAGGAAGACCAGCGCCGCCAGCGCCTGGTTCTGCGTCGACGCGGACACCCGCCCCACCACGGCGAGATGCGAGAGGAACGCGCTCACCTCGGCCGCGCCCATCGCGCTCGGGTGCCGCTTGCCGTGGAAGAGCACGAAGCGCTTCACCCACTGCGCGTAGGCCCGCTCGGTGCGCCGGCTGTAGTGCCGCACCCGGCACGCGCGCCGCACCTGGTCGAGCAGCCGCACCGGACCGCCGGGCCCACCGCCGCCCGCTCGACTCGTCCCTCCGCCCACGCCGCGTCCTCCGGCGCGCACTCGCGACCCACGTCGGTGCAGCCGGGGCCGCACGCGCCGCGCTCCGCAATTGCGCGCTCCCGAGGGGCGAGTCACGGGAGTCCGTCCCGAACCTACCGCGCGAAGCGCGCGCGCTCCAGAGCCGGCCGCCGCGAGCAAAGCCATCTCGCCAGCCGCGGGCGATCAGCGCGTCGGTAATCGTTACCGACGCTTCACGCTCGGAGGATTAGTGAGCAAATACGAGAACTTGTGTTGACGACGCCGAAGCCGCGCGAAATGATACCGAGGCGTCCGGCTAGGGGGCCGGGTGCCGGACAATACTTGTTAGACGCCTGCACGACCAATGTC
>VGRW01000049.1 GCA_016875225.1 Deltaproteobacteria bacterium | reverse complement strand
GGGGGCGTTGCGCCTCCTCGTGCAGCCTTGTCGCATACTGGGGGGGCTCGTCGCCACACGCGCCCGCGGGCGAGAACGCGAATCCGAACCGGAGCCGTGGGCGTATCAGAGCCAGGAGGACGTGATTGAGGCGCGTGCCCCCGGAAGACGGCGCGCCGACGACGTCCGGTGCGATGGCGACGGACGGCGAGCTCCTGCGCCGGCTGGCCGAGCGCGAGGCGGTCGCGCTCGAGGCGCTCTACGCGCGCTACTCGGCCTACGTGATGGGAATTTCGCTGCGCATGCTGGCCAGCCGTGAGGAGGCGGAGGAAGTCGTGCAGGACGTGTTCTGGCAGCTCTGGAAGTCCGAGCTCCGCTACGACCCGCTGCGCGGGCGCTTCTCGACCTGGCTCTTCTCGGTCACGCGCTTTCGCTGTCTCGATCGGCTTCGCTCGCGCGAACGCGAGCTCCCGCGCGCGGGCCTTCACGAGCTGGCGTCGCTCGAATCGCAGAGCGACCAGGCCGGGGAGGTCTTTCTGATCGAGCGACAGAAAGAGGTCAGGGCCGTGCTCGCGGCCCTTCCCGACGAACAGCGCGCGGCGATCGAGCTCGCGTTCTTCCACGGCCTGTCCCACGGCGAGATCGCTCAGTGCACCGGCGCGGCGCTCGGAACGGTGAAGAGCCGGATCCGCCGCGGATTGGTCCGGCTGCGTTTCGCATTGCCCAATCCGGATACCGGAGGCGGAGAGAGACGATGAGCGAGCACGCCGAGCTCCTGGAGATCGCTGAGCTCTACGCCATCGGGGGGCTGGCCGACGAGGAGCGCGCTCGCCTCGAGCAGCACCTCGCCGACGGCTGCGCGGAGTGCCAGGCCGTTCTGCGCGCGAACCTCGACGTGGCCTCCGAACTCCTGCTCGCGACCGCGCCCGCTCCGCCAGCGTCGACCGTCCGCGAAGGGCTGCTGGCGCGGGTTCGCGGCGAAGCGGACCGATTCCTCGTCCTCGCTCCTCCGCGCGGTCGCAAGCTGCGGCGTCCGGTCCAGCAGTGGCGCGCCCGCTGGCTGGCCGCCGCGGCGATCGTGCTCGTCCTGGGATCGACGGGAGCCTCGGCTCTGCTCGGTGCCCGACTCGCGCGCGAGCGCGAGCGCAGCGCGGAGCTCGAGGATCTGCTCGCCTACGAGGAGAGCATCTCGTGGGCGCTGGTTCGCGAGGCGGAGCGCGAGCGCTCGCAGCGTGTCGCGCTCGAAACGCGGCTTCGCGGGCTTTCGCGCATCGTCGCGGCGATCGAGGCGCCGCTCGCGCGCAGCCTCGCGCTCGCGGGGCAGGGCGAATTCCGCCGCGCGCAGGCCAAGGCGTACCTCGAGCCCGCGAGCGGCCGGCTGATCCTGTACGCCTACGATCTGCCGCCCGTGCCCGACGGCCGCACCTACCAGCTCTGGGTGATCGTCGGCGAGCAGCCGCAGAGCGCCGGCCTGTTCCGATCTGACAGCTCCGGAGAGGCCAAGTACGATAGCGCCCGTTTGCAGGACCTGGACGGTCCAGTCACGGTGGCCGTGACGCTCGAGCCAGCCGGCGGAGCGCCTCGGCCCACCGGACCGCTGGTGCTCGCGGGTTCATGAGTGCGGAGTCCCAACCCGGAAAATCCCCACAGCGACTGCATCCAGCCACGAATCGAAACCCGTATCACGCAACGCCACAGCCAGCCCCGCAGGGAGAACTCATGCGCAAACTAGCGATTCTGCTCTGTCTAGCCGTCTCGGCGACCGCGTTCGCCGCGGAACAGGGTTCCGAGGACGTGCTCCCGAACCTGCCCTTCAAGGAAGGTGACACGATCACCTTCGACCAGCTCGAGAAGCTGAAGGACTTCCTGCCCGCGCAGTTCTGGGAGAACCGCGAGTTCTTCTTCTACGAGGGCATGCAGCTCGAGGTCGGCCCCGCGCTGCGCGACTACAGCGAAGCCGACGCCTTCAAGGCCGCCAGCGAGAAGTTCAAGGGCCAGACCAAGATCGTCGCGGACGGCGCGATGGACGGCTTCGTGGCCGGCCGGCCTTTCGATACCGCCGCGATCGACTGCAAGGGCGATCCGCAGGCCGCCGCGAAGATCATCTGGAACTTCAACAAGGCATGGAACGGGGACGGCAGCGATTCGACCTGGTCGTACACCTACTGGGATCGCGGCGAGCAGCTGCCGCTGTACTACGAGGGCACGGCGCGCGCGATCTCGCTCTCCAATCGGGTCGAGCCCGAGTACCTCGACGGAAACAAGGGCGACATCTTCCCCAACGAGAAGCGCTTGAACGTGTTCGGGATCGAGGTCGAGGCGCCGTTCGACGCGCGCGGCATCCTGGTCCTCACCTACCGCTACAAGTCGGCGGACGGCCCGCTGAAGCAGGCGAAGAACGACGACACCTGGGTGTACGTACCGGATCTTCGCCGCGTGCGGCGCATCTCGTCGGCGCAGCGCACCGACTCGGTGCAGGGCACCGACTTCACGATGGACGACCTGCGCAGCTTCTCGGGCATTCCTCCGCAGTACGAGTGGAAGTGCGTCGGCGAGCAGACGGTGATCGCGCCGATGAACACCAAGTCGATGGCCTACCCGTACACCGACTCGTACAACTTCGGCCCCTACGGCTTCTCGTTCGCGAGCGACCGCTGGGAGGTCCGCAACGCCTGGATCGTCCGCTTCGATCCGCGAAACGAGGACCACCCGTACCACCACAAGGACATCTTCATCGACAAGCAGACCTACGAGCCGATCTACAGCTTCGCGTACGACCGCAAGAAGGAGCTGTGGAAGATCATCTGGCACAACCACCGCTGGAGCGAGGACTGGGACGGCGTGAAGAACAAGGATCCGAAGGCCTCCGACGGCGTCTGGTATCCCGGCTGGGAGGGCGTGAAGGAGCCGAAGGACCTGCGCGTGATCAGCGACATCATCGTGAACGTGCAGACGGGCACCGGAAACCGGATCGAGTTCTGGAACAGCACGGGAGCGCCGCTGTCGAGCAAGGGCAAGATCCGGCGCTACATCGACATCGGGCGCCTGAACAAGGGCCGCTAGAGCGGCTCGAACGCGGGCAATACGGGGCCCCGGATCGCGAGATCCGGGGCCTTCGTGTCTCGAGCCGCGCGAGGAGTGGAGCATGAAGCGGATCCGGAACCGCGTGACCGAGCTTCTCGGCGTCGAGATCCCGATCGTGCAGGCGCCGATGGGCTGGATCGCGCGCGCCGAGCTGGCCTCGGCGGTCTCGAATGCCGGCGGGATGGGCATCATCGAGACGTCCTCCGGCGAGCTCGACGCGGTTCGCGAAGAGATCCGCAAGATGCGCGACCTCACCGACAAGCCGTTCGGAGTGAACATCGCGCAGCTCTTCGTCCGCGATCCGAAGATCGTGGACTTCGTCGTGGCTCAGGGCGTGCGCTTCGTCACCACCTCGGCAGGAGACCCGTCGAAGCTCACCGCGCAGCTGAAGAGCGCGGGGCTCACCGTGTTCCACGTCGTGCCCACGCTTCGCGCCGCGGCGAAGGCGGTCGAGGCCGGAGTGGACGGTCTGGTGGTCGAGGGCGGCGAGGGCGGAGGATTCAAGAACCCGCGCGACGTCGCCACGATGGTGCTGCTGCCGCTGGTCTGCTCTCGCGTCGGCGTGCCCGTGATCGCCGCCGGGGGAATTTGCGACGGCCGCTCGATGGCCGCAGCGTTCGCGCTCGGCGCCGAGGGCGTGCAGATGGGCACGGTCATGGTCTCGGCGGCGGAGTCGCCGGTGCACGCGAACTTCAAGCGGGCGATCTGCGACGCCGCGGAGACCGACACGGTGTTCCTGAACCGACACCATCGGCCGGGACTCCGCGCGCTGCGGACGCAGCACAGCGAGAAGCTCGAGCGCCTCGAGAAGGTCGAGCTGACCGAGCTCGGCCGCGTGCTGGAGCTCTACTTCGGCGGCGACATGGAGGCCTCGATCGCGCTCGCGGGCCAGGTGGCGGGAAGGATCGAATCCGTCCGGCCGGTCGCCGAGATCCTGCGCGAGACGATGCGCGAGTTCGGCGAGGTGGCCGAGCGGCTCGGCGGGCTCGTCTCGGCCTAGACGAGACCGCTTCTACGACTCGCCCGGCGCGGGCGGCTTGGTCGCCAGCGCAATTCCCTGCGCGCCGGCCTCCTGCGCGATGTCGAGGATGTTCACGGCCTGGCCGAGCAGCACCTTCTTGTCCCCGCGCAGGATCACGATCTTCTCCCGCGCCTTGTCGAGCGCGGCCTTCAGCACCGAGGGAAGGTTCGCTTCCGCGACCTCGACGCCGTCGACCTCGATGCCTCCCACCGCGGTGACCGTGACGCTGACACCGGAGGGTGTCGTGGACGCCACCGCGGAGCTGGGCAGGTCGACTTCCTTGCCCTGGTTCGAGACCACGCTCGTGGTGACCATGAAGATGATCAGCAGGACGAGGAAGATGTCCGTGAGCGGGGTGATGTTGATCTCGGCGACGATTCCGTCGCCGTCGGCATCGTCTCCGCTAGGCAGGGAGCGGGCGGCCATGGCGCACCTCCTCGGACTTCTCCTCGGCGTACGCGGGGCTCGCCGACTCGACGTAGAGCAGCGCCTGGATCAGCCGCTCGCAGGAGCGCGCGAAGACCCCGGCGATCGCGCCCGCGCGCACCTGCAGGTAGTTGAACGCGGCCAGCGCCAGGATCGCGACCAGCAGACCGACCGCGGTCGCGACCAGAGCTTCGGAGATTCCGGCCGCGACGACCGCGAAGCCGCCCGAGCCCTGCACCGACATGTCGTGGAACGCCTTCAAGATGCCCCAGACGGTCCCGAACAGGCCGATGAAGGGCGCGAGCGATCCGATCGTGCCCAGGATCCAAAGCCCGCGGCGCAGCTCGGTGATGGCCTCGCTTCGCGAGGTGGCCAGCACGCTGTTCAAGTCCTCGAGCGCGATGTTCCGCCAGCGCAGGCCCTCCAGGAAGATTCCCGCCAGCGGCGTCTTCGCCGACTCGCACAGCGACCGCGCCGTGACCAGATCGTGCTTGACCAGCGCGTCGACCACGCCGCGCGTCAGGTCGCGGCTGCGGCGGTCGATGCCGGCGTAGCGCACCAGCTGCTGGATGATCACGGCGAGCCCGATCACCGAGCACAGCGCGAGCGGAACGACGGTGAGTCGGCCGATCCAGAGCAGGTGGAGAATCGTCGCGGTGTCGAACGTGCTCGCGATCTCGCCGGCGCCGGCGGCCTGCGTCGCCACGTTCACTGCGGTCTCGGTTACTGGATCCAAGGTCGGCCCTCTCTGATTGATTGCGCGGTTGGTCTCCGCGAGCGCGTCAAGCTATCCGATCGCGAGGTCGATCGCAGGGTCTGTTGGCTGCGTTGACGCTCGGTGGGAACATCCTTAGCATGCGATCGCGATTCGAAAGTCCAGCGTCGCCGCCGAATGCGTCCGCGCAGGGCTGCGTCGGAAGGGCAGCTTCAGCGTTTGAGCCATTCGAGGCGACTACCGATGAGGCATCGGCTCCGATCTGCCGACGCATGAGTCCGCAAGGCAGTCGCAAAAAGTCCGTGAGTGGCCGCGACACTTCGAGAGGTGGTGCTGCCACCCAGCCAGGGGGTCCGCGCAAGGCATGAGCACCCAGCTCCTCGGCATCCGCCATCGAGCGCGAAAGACGCCGCTTCAGGCCCGCAGGGTCGGTGTGGCATTTCGCGCTGGCGCAGGCGGCGCGGCCGTAGCCAGGGAGCCGTTCCCGGGCATCCATGTCGGCGGCGAGAGCCACCGCGCCGAGACGCTGAAATCCGGCACGCTCTCGGCGCTGCTCCACGCGGGGATCCTCGGCCTTCTGCTCTGGCTGGCGTGGATGACGCCCGCGATCCGCGAGGAGATCCTCCCGGTGCAGCTGATCAAGGAAGAGCCGAAGCCCATCGCCAAACGCGAGGAGCCGGCGCCGGAGCCCGTGCCTGTGCCCGAGCCCGCGCTCGAGCCTGCGCCCGCGCCGAAGGCGCTTGCGGAGCGGCGCTCGATGGACTTCGCGCCCCAGGCCCAGGCCGTGGCGCCGCAGATCGTGAACCCGACGGTGGTCGCCCAGGCCTCGCCGCAGCTGGATGCGCAGAAGCTCGAGATGAACCAGGTCGCCGCGGTGGTCGCGCCGAAGAACATCTCGCAGGCGACCGTGGTCGCGGAGCGTGTGACGGCCGTGAACTCCGTCGCCGTGGCGCAGACCGCGAAGGTGGATCTCGGCACGTCGGCCGCGCCCGCTCTTCGCGGCCCCGCAAACGCGGCGCTCCCCGCCGGGCCTTCCGTCGGCCCGCGGCAGATTGCCGCAGCCGGCGACACGATCGGCACCGGAACCGCGGTCGACATCGGCAGCGGCTCATCCGTCCGCGAGGGAATCGCGAGCAACCGCGACGTGCTCGGCTCGCCCGATGGCGCGCCGCTCGCGAACGTCTCGACCCGCGTGGGCGAAGGCTTCCTGCGCGGGGAGGGAGGCAACGGGACCGGGGGCGGCGACATCAGCGATTGCCTGTCGCGCCCCGAGGTCCTCCAGTACCAGGAGCAGGTGCGCCAGAGGATGTACGCGCGCTGGGTCGTTCCCTCGGACGTGCCGGTGAACCAGAAGGTGCAGCTGCGCTTCGTGCTCGACGCGAGCGGCTCCGTGATGAAGACCGAGCTCGTGAACGCGAGCGACTCCGGGCTCGGCCAGACCGCGGTCGACGCGCTTCGCTCGGCGGCGCCGTTCGCCGCCATGCCGGAGCGCGTGCGCTGTCTCGCGCGGCGGACGCTGGTCGGCACCTTCAGCGTGCCCGCCGTAAACTGACTGGATGAGGCGCTTTCCGACCCGCGCATTCCTGCTCGCGAGCGCCGCGCTCGCCCTGTTCGCACCCGCCCGCGCACACGCGCAGCAGCCCAAGCAGAAGGTGGTGCTCGAGTACGACGATCAGGAGCGGCTGGCGCGGCGCAAGACCGACACGAACGGCGACGGCATTTTCGACGAGACGGTCTTCTACAAGAACGACGTCTCGGAGCGCGCCGAGAGCGACACCAACTACGACGGCAAGATCGACCTCTGGGTCACGTTCGACGTCTCCGGCAAGCCGATCGCGCAGGAGCGCGACACGAACTTCGACGGCAAGCGCGACCAGTGGATCCAGCTCGAGAACGACCAGCCCAAGGTCCAGCGCGACGACAAGAACGGCGACGGCGAGCCGGAGTCCGTGGTCTGGTTCGAGGGCGGCGTGCGCACGCGCTCCGAGGAGGACGCGAACGGCGATGGCCGGATCGACCGCTGGGTGACCTATCAGGACGGAAAGCCCGCGCGCGTCGAGGAGGACGCCAACGCCGACGGCAAGGTCGACGTGCGCGGAGAGTTCAACCCCGACGGATCGAAGAGCGTGGAGGTCCAGGACACCGACTCCGACGGCCGCTTCGACGTGACGATCCGCTACGAGAAGGGCGTGAAGGCGCGCGTCGAAGAGGACACGAACGGCGACGGGCAGCCCGACGTGGTCACGAGCTACAAGGCGGAGCAGATCTCTCGGCGCGAAGCCGACACCGACGGCAACGGCAGCTTCGACACGGTCTCGAGCTACGAGACCGGCAAGGAGGCGCGCCAGACGCGCGACCTGGACGGCGACGGCAAGCCCGAGCTGGTCGCGAGCTTCGACTCGAACGGCGAGAAGATCCGCGAGGAGATCTTCGCCCCCGGCTCGGAGCGTCCGCAGGCGGTGCGCACGTTCCAGGCCGGCGTGAAGACCCGCGAGGAGCAGGACGGCGACGGCGACGGGACGCTGGATCTCGCGACCGATTACGCGGGCGATCAGCCGACCAAGAGCGTCGCCGACACCAATCGCGACGGGAAGCCGGACACGACGATCGAGTTCGTCGACGGCCGCAAGCTGCGCCAGCAGGAGGATCGCGACGGCGACGGCCGAGCCGACGCCCGCTACGAGTTCGACGAGGAGGGAAAGGTCACCCGCGAAGAGCTCGACGACGACCACGACGGTCGCTTCGAGAACGTCGCGACTTCCAAACTCGGACAGATGGAGAAGCGCACGATCGATGCAAACGCCGACGGCGCGCCGGAGCGCATCGAGGTGTACGGCGAGGGCCGGCTCGCGCGCGTCGAGCTCGATGAGAACGGCGACGGCGTGATCGATCTCTGGAACTTCTTCGACCCCGACAAGCGCCTGGAGAAGCAGGAGCAGGACCAGGACCACGACGGCCGGATCGACACCTGGGTGGTGCTCGATCCCGCCAGCGGCAAGGAGCTTCGCGTGCTCCGGGACGGCAATGCCGACGGCAAGGCCGACAGCTGGCGCACGAACGATCCGTCCGGCGCCACGCTCCGGCTCGAAGAGGACAAGGACTTCGACGGCGAGCCCGACCGCGTGGTGGAGTTCGCCGACGGCAAGCCCGCGCGCTTCAGCGAGGACGCGAACCGCGACGGCAAGCCGGAGGTGCGCGGCGAACTCGCGGCCGACGGCAGCGTGGTTCGCGAAGAGCGCGACACCGACGGCGACGGGAAGCTGGATCTGCGTGTCGAGTTCGCGAGCGGCCAGAAGCTGCGTGAAGAGCGCGACAGCAAGGGCACCGGGCGCTTCGACATCGTGACCGTCTTCGCGGACGGCGTACCGGTGCGCCAGGAGCAGGACACGCGCGGCACGGGCAAGTTCGACTCGGTGATCGAGTTCGAGGCCGGCAAGGAATCCAAGCAGCAGCGCGACTCGAACGGCGACGGCAGCATCGATCTCTGGGTCACGCTCGACGGCGACGGAAAGCCGCAGCGCGAAGAGATCGACACGAACGCGGACGGAAGGCCCGACGTCGTGAAGCTCTACTCAGCTGGCGAGATCGGCCGCGAGGAGCAGGATCGCGACTTCGACGGCCGCTACGAGCTGATCGTGTCCTACGACGCCGGCAAGCCCGCGCACTCCGAGGCCGACACCGACGGCGACGGCAAGCCCGACGTGGTGATCGAGTTCCGGGACGGGCTCAAGGTCTCGCAGAGCGAGGACACCAACCACGACGGCAAGCCGGACGTGCTGACGTCCTTCGGGCCCGACGGGAGCCCGCTGCGCAGCGAAGCCGACACCGACGGCGACGGCCGCCTCGAGACCGTCTCGTTTCTCGAGAAGGGCGCGGTCGCGCGCACCGAGAAGGACTCGAACGGCGACGGCAGAGCGGACGTCTTCGTCTGGTTCGAGGGCGACAAGGTCGTGCGCCAGGAAGAGGACTCGAACTTCGACGGAGTCGTGGACCGGCGCTCGAGCGCCGGATCGTCGGGCTCGCAGGTGCAGGAAGCCGACTCGAACGGCGACGGCCGGATCGACACCTGGCTCACCGTCGACGCGGGCGGAAACGTCGTCCAGAGGAAAGAGGACAAGGACTTCGACGGCAGCCCCGACGTGACGATCTCGCTTCGCGACGGAAGGCCCGTGAAGCTGGAGCAGATGAGCGCGGGCAAGGGCTGCGTCGAGCTCACGCAGACCTACGACGCGGCCGGCAACGTCGTTTCCGAGAGCAAGGACACGAACGCCGACTGCAAGATCGACGTCTGGACCTACCTCGAGAGCGGCAGCGTCGTGCGACAGGGTCAGGACACCAGGGGGCTCGGACGGCCCGACGTGCTGACGATCTTCGGCGCCGACGGCCGGCCGATCGCGCAGGAGCTGGTCAGCGACCCCAAGGGCAAGCGGCCGGACAAGTTGCTCGAGCTCGATGCGAACGGACAGGTCGCGTCGCAGTGCCTGGACACGAACGCAAACGGCACGCTCGACGCGCGCGCGGTGGTGAGCAACGGCGTGGTCGGCGAGGTCTGGCTCGTCACGAAGGGCAAGGGCGTCGCCGATCAGCGCGAGGTCTACGAAGACGGGCAGCGCGTCGCGCTCGAAGCCGACACCAACGGGGATCGCCTGGTCGACGTGGTGCAGGTCTTCGCCGGCGGTCAGCTCGCGCGCCAGGACGAGGACACCGACTTCGACGGCGTGATCGACCAGCGCTTCGAGGGCGACAAGCCCGTGGCCGTGCCCCCGGGCGCGAAGATCTCGGCGACCAAGTTCGGGCCGCTCGGCTGCCGCCCCTTCTCGGAGTTCTGGACCAAGCGCTGACCCGCAGCTGGGGCCGACTCGTGCGCGAGCAGCCAGCGCTTGCGCGCGACGCCTCCCGCGTATCCGACCAGTCGCCCGTCGGATCCGATCGCGCGGTGACAGGGCACGACCAGCCAGATCGGATTCGCGCCGTTCGCCGCCCCGACGGCGCGAGTCGCGGACGCGGCGCCGATCGCGCGCGCGAGCGCGCCGTACGACGTGGTCGTCCCCGCGCGCACCGCGCGCAGCGCCGTCCAGACGCGGATCTGGAACGGCGTGCCGCAGAGCGCGATCTCGATCGCGTCCAGCGCCGCGAGATCTCCGTCGAAGTAGCCGTTCAGGCGTTCGGCCAGATCGACGGCGGAGCGCGCGGCGCCGAGCTCGACCGGCGCGAGCCGGCGCCGCAGCGCTCGCTCCACGTCGGGCCAGCGGTCCGCGAACGCGAGGCCCGCGACGCGCCCCGACCAGCGCGCGAAGCGCAGCTCACCCAGGGGCGAATCGATCGCTCCGATCTCGAGCTTCATCTCGTCTCCTCCAGCGCAAGGCTCTGCCAGAGCGCCATCGCCGCGTACGAGCGCCAGGGGCGAAGGCGCTCGGCCCAGCGCTCGGCCTCTTCGGCGCGAACCGGCACTCCGTCCCGGCCGAGCGCCTTGCGAAGCGCGAGGTCGCCGGCCGGAAACGCGTCGGGCTCGCCGAGCGCGCGCATCGCGATGTACTGCGCGGTCCAGCTGCCGATTCCCGGCAGCGCCGACAGGCGCGCGACCGCGTCGTCGAGCCCGCGCGCTCCGTCGAGCACGAGCTCGCCGCGCGCGATCGCCGCGGCGAGGCCGCGAATCGCGTTCGCGCGCGCCCGCGGCAGGCCGAGCGCGTCCAGGTCGGCGTCGGCCAGCTCGGCCGGGGCGGGAAAAAGGTGCGAGAGCCCGTCGGGCGCGCCCTCGATCGGCTTGCCGAAATTCCGCACCAGCCGCGCGGCGAGCGTCGAGGCGCCGCGCACGCTCACCTGCTGGCCGAGGATCGCGCGCACGCCGAGCTCGAAGCCGTCCCATGCGCCCGGAACCCGAAGTCCGCGCAGAGCGCCCAGGTGGGGCCTGAGCTCGGCGCTCTGCGTGAGCACGTCCGAGATCGCGAGCGGATCGGCGTCGAGGTCGAAGATCCGCCGCACGCGTTCGATCACGCCGAGCAGGTCCGCGCCGCGCGGCGCGGTCACGCGCAGGAGCAGCGACGCCGCGTCGGCGACCGGCGTGACCTCGAGCCAGCCGGGGCTGCCCCCGATCGTGAGCGTCCGGCCGTAGCCGGTCTCGGTCGCCCGCTCCACGCCCGCGATCGCGCGCGCCGCGAGGAAGGCAGAGATCCGACGCCAGTCGAACGGCGGTCGGTAGGCGAGGCGAAGCGCGAGCGGCTCGCCCCCGCGGTCTGCGCCGCCGCCGCGCGCGCGGCGAAGCTCGCGCGGCGAGCGCCCGAAGCTGCTCCGGAACGCGTGGTTGAACTGCCGCACGCTCGCGAACCCGGCGGCAAACGCGATCTCGGTGATCGGCCGGTCGCTCTGGTCGACCAGCGCGCGCGAGAAGTGCACGCGCCGCGCGCGCGCGATCTCGGCCGGCGCTGCGCCCAGGTGCTGCGCGAAAAGCCGTCGCAGCTGGCGCGCGCCCACCCCCAGCCTGGCGGCGAGCCGATCGACGTCGCCGGAATCGAGCGCTCCGGCGTCGATCAGCCGCAGCCCCCGCGCGACGATCGCGGAGCTTCCGAGCCACGCCGGCGTTCCGGGCGCGGTCTCGGGACGACAGCGACGGCAGGCCCGGTAGCCCGCGCGTTCGGCGGCCGCGGCGCAGGCGTAGAAGCGGACGTTCCTTCGCCGCGGCAGCCGAGCGGGGCAGACCGGCCGGCAGTAGACGCCGGTCGTCGCGACGCCGACGAAAAAACGCCCGTCGAAGCGCCGGTCGCGCGCCTTCATGGCGTCGTAGCAGCGGTTCGGGTCGAGCTCCATCGCGCCCAACCTACCACCGCGCGTTGGTCCCGACTCGCAATCCGCGGACGCTTCCTTCGCCAGCCTGGCGCAAGGCAGCTTGCTGGCAACAGACCTGTGCTCACCCCGAAAAGACTCTCGAATTCGCGGATCTTCGCGCAGAAAATGATTCCATCCGCCCCCAGTCCGCTGTTACAATTCCACCGCATCCCTTGGCGTTGGATGGGACGCCAAGGTCTTCGTGGCAGGGTGTTCGTGGCAGGTTCGGATTGGGGAGGGGAGCCGATGTCGATTCCGTGAGGCTGGTTTGCCGCGCTCGCTGTAACTGCCCTGATGGTTGCGGGTCCGGCCCAGGCAGCCCCGGTCGTCTACACGTTCACCGGCGGCAGCGCCGTGCTCCGGCTGACCTCGGGCGCGGTCACCCTGTCCGAGTCCGCGCCGCTCGCGCTCGGCGGCGTCTTCGCCACGTTCGACGACGCCGGCTCGGGCGAGCTCGTCGACTTCGAGTTCTCGATCGTGCCGGAGCAGACGGTGACGCTCGACATCATGCTCGGCTCCTACGACTGCATCCAGCTCCACACGGCGACGCTCACGCCTGGCGTCGGCTACACCCATCTGTTCCAACAGAACAACGGCGGCGGGAACTTCAGCATCGTCGCCGCACCGGTGCTCACATCGACCACGCTCGACGTGATGAGCTCGGTTCCCGGCCCTCCCTCCGTGCCGTTCGTCTTCGCCGGCAACAGCGCCACTCCGCTCGTCGCCACGGTCGACATCGTCGGGGGTACCGCTCTGACACTGGACGGAATCACGATCGGCTCGTTCACGAATGCGGACTTCTCGACCATCCCGGTCGGTCAGACGGTTCTCGCGAAGCTCGACCTGAGCTTCCAGGGCATGGTGGCCGTCCCCGAGCCGGCCGCCGCGATCCTGATCGGGCTAGGCTGCGTGGGATTGGCCATACTTCGCGGACGACGAATCTGATCGCTGGCTGAGCTCGAGGCTGGGAAGGGGAGAAGAAAGCATGGCAACCAAGTAGCTGCGTCGGGTCGTGAGTGTTGCGGGACTGTGGGCGCTCTCGACGACCGGCGCATCGGCTCTGACGCTGCAGATCATCTCGGGCGGCCTGTCCGCGAGCAATCTCAACTACGGCTGCCCGACCGGATCGGCGAACTGCTCGGTCAGCCGGGATTTCGAGCTTTCGGCCCTCGCGCCCGCGAGTGGCTCGATCGTGATCGACAACACCGGGACGATCGCCACGATCTCCCTCTCGATCGCAGGCGCCACGTTCGACCCGATCGGGGCCGGGTCGTCGATCGTGTTCGGCCCGACCTCCTATTCCGCCACGCTCAGCGGCGCGGGCCTGTCGACGACGCCGGTCGGTCCGGGGACCGGTGGCATCAACTACGGAATCGGCACCGGCGCGGTGAGCGGGACGGCGAACTCGAACCCCTTCGGCGTGACGCCGGCGGTGAACATCACCTGCAGCTATCCGAGCGGCATCGGCACCTGCGGCATCACGTTCGGTCGCACGGGCTTCACGGGGGTCGAGGGCCACGACTGGGTGCACACATTCAACGTGAGCGTCGTGGCTCTGCCCGAGCCATCGACCGCGCTCCTCGTCGCGCTCGCCGCAGGCCTGCTCCTGCTTCGCTCGCGACGCGCCTAGCCATCGCGAGGTGAGAGCCGGGCGTCTGTGAGAGAATCGGCGCGGGAATTCCCAGGAGCGCCGATGCCGACCCCTTCTCCCGCGCCCGCGCCGAAGCTGTCCGCCACCATTCTGCTCGTCCGGGACGGCTCGACCGGCCTCGAAGTGTTCATGGTGAAGCGCCATCACCAGATCGACTTCGCGACCGGCGCGATGGTCTTCCCCGGCGGCAAGCTCGAGGACGGGGACTCCGACCCGCGACTGCGCGCGCGCTGCAGCGGCGCCGACGCGCTCGACGCGGACGCGCTCGCGGTACGCGTCGGAGCGATCCGCGAGACTTTCGAAGAGAGCGGGGTTCTGCTCGCGCGCCCGCGCGGCAGCTCTTCGCTGGTCACGGCCGATCGTTTGCGCGAGATCGAAGCTCGTTGGCGCGACCGATTGAACGCCGACGAGGCCGGTTTGATCGACCTGGCACTTGCCGAGGACCTCGAGCTCGCCTGCGACCTGCTCGTGCCCTACGCGCACTGGATCACGCCAGCGATGGCGCCGAAGCGCTTCGACACCTGGTTCTTCCTGGTCGCCGCTCCCCCGGATCAGCTCGCTCTGCACGACGGCGGCGAGTCGGTCGACTCGGTCTGGATCACCCCGCAGAACGCGCTGGCCGAGTGCGAGGCGGGCCGGCGCACGATCATCTTTCCGACGCTGATGAACCTGAACCTGCTCGGGCTCGCGCGCGACCTCGCCGACGCGCTTTCGCGCACGCGCTCGCGCCGGGTGGTGACGGTGCTGCCGGGGATCCTTCGAACCCCCGAGGGGAAGCCCGAGCTCGTGATTCCGCCCGAGGCCGGCTATCCGCCGCTCCCGCCCGCGCTGGCGAAGCCGTTCCTCCCCTGAGGTACACCGATGAGTGACCCGGCCCCTCCGAATCCGCGAACCGCGCGCTGGAAGGTCTCGCAGACGGCCGTCACCGGCGCGTGGAAGGAGAAGCGCCGGCTCGCGGCGGCGATGCGCACCGTGATCTCGCGCCTGGTCGAGATCGAGGCGCCCGAGGCCGAGCTCGCGGCCGCCGCCGACGGGCTCGAACGCTACGCCGCGCGGCTCGCCAGCCACCCGCGCCCGAATCGCTACGAGGGCTGGGCGGAGGCGTCGGCGTCCGGGGACGTCACCAGCTTCTTCGATCACAGCCCGCTGATCGGGCTCTCCAACCCGCTCGCCCCGCCGATCGCGATGCACGGCGACGAGGACGGACGCAGGGTGCACGGGAGCGTCGTCTTCGGCTCCGCGTACGAGGGTCCCCCGGGCTGCGTCCACGGCGGCTACATCGCCGCGGCCTTCGACGAGCTGCTCGGCTTCGCGAACTCGCTGTCCGGAAACCCGGGAATGACCGGCACGCTCACGATCCGCTACCGGCGCCCCACGCCGCTCCACACCGAGCTGCGCTTCGAGGGCGTCTGCGAGCGGAGCGAGGGCCGGAAGATCTACACGAGCGGGCAGCTCTTCGCGGGCGAGACGCTCTGCGCGGAGGCGGAGGGCCTGTTCATCTCGGTCGGCGCGGAGCGATTCCGCGGACTCTTCGAGGAGCGCCGCAAGCGCGACGAGCAGCGCGGCGGCTGACGCCTCGCGCGCTGCCGGATCAGCCGATGAAGGCGGCGAGGTGCGCGGCGACCTCGTCCGCGCTCGCGCAGCGGTCCGCGGGATCCTTGGCGAGAAGCCGGAGGATCAGCTCGGCGAGGCCGTCGGGAATTCCCGCGACGCGCTCGCGCGGATCGGGAACCGGCGAGTGGCGATGGTGGTAGACGACGTCGCCCTCGCGGTACGGGACGCCGCCCGTCACCAGCTCGAAGAACGTGGCGCCGAGCGCGTACAGGTCCGCGCGCGCGTCGATGTTGCCGCCTGCGGCCTGCTCGGGCGCCATGTAGTACGGCGTTCCACCGATCACCGTCGCCGCGCGGCGCACCTCTTCGAGCATCTTGGCCAGACCGAAATCCATGATCTTCACCACCTTGCCGCGCGTGAAGAACAGGTTCGACGTCTTGATGTCGCGGTGCACGATCCGGCGCTCGTGCGCGTACGCGAGCCCCGCGCAGATCTGCACGCCCAGCCGCGCGCAGTCTCGCGCGGTGAGCCGGCCGACGCGCCGCAGGATCACGTGCAGCGGATCGCCCTCGAGCAGCTCCATGGTGATGAAGAACGTGCCGTTCTCCTGGTCCGCGTCGTGGATCGTCACGATGTTCGGGTGGTTCAGAGCTGCGGCCGCGCGCGCCTCGCGCAGGAACAGGTCCACCGCGGTCGGATGGTCGCGCAGGTTGTCGGGCAGGCGCTTCAGCGCGACCTCTCGGCCCAGGCGCCGATCGCGCGCGCGGAAGACCACGCCCATTCCGCCCGCGCCGATCTGCTCCAGGATCTCGTAGCGGCTCTCGGCTGGAGCCTGCGCCGCTGCGCCCGCTGCCACCGCTCCGGCCCCGGTCACGCGATCGGCGGAGAGCCGCTTTCGCAGCGCTTCGATCCGCGCCGAGAGCTCCGGCCAGGTCGGCTCCTCCTCGCGCAGCTTCTCGAGTGAGTCGAGCGCCCGCGGCAGGTTCCCGCTTCGCTCCCAGAGCTCGGCCAGTCGCGAACGCAGCTCCGGCGCCGCCGCCGGCGCGCCCGAGAGCTCGAGCCGCTCGTGGAGCTTGTGCGCGGCGAGGTCGACGTGCCCCGCGCCCTCGAGCTCGTCCACGAGAAGCAAACACGCCTCGGTGTAGTGGGCGTCGTCTGCCGGAACCTGCTGGAGCAGCTTGATCGCGCGGCTGCGGTCGCCGTTCTCGCGCGCGAGCACGGCGGCATCGAACGGGCTGCCGCGGCGCTCGAGCACCCCGATCATGCGTTCGACATCGCCGGCCTCGCGGTAGCAGGCGAGCGCGAGCTCGAGCTCCGAGGCCGCCTCGTAGGCCTGCCCGGCGCGCGCCGGATCCCCCGCGCGGCGGTGCATCTCGCCGGAGCGAGCCGGCTCCCCGGCCTTCTCGTACAGCGACGCGGCCAGGCTCCAGTCCGAAAGCTCCTCGCGCAGGCGGGCCGCTTCGAGGAAGTGGCCGGCATACTCGAAGTGCTCCGCCGAGCGCGAACGGTTTCCCTGCTCCAGGTGCATCCGCGCCAGCAGCAGGTTCGAGATCTTGTCCTGACCCTCGCGCGCGAGCGCGCGCGCGGCCGACGGCACGTCGCCCTGCAGGTACGGCGCGACGGCGGGCGGGCAGCCCTTGAAGAGCACGCCCTCGGCGGCGCCGAGATCCACCTCGACGATCTGCGCCGAGTAGTCGTCGACGTCGATCTCGCGCTCCGCGACGCGGTCCCCGGAGCCCACCGCGATCACGTGGCGACCCATGGGCAGGCCGATGCGAACCGACTGCCCGCGCGTGTGGCGAAGCGTGTCGGGGCGGCCGCGCGCCGCGATCGAGCAGTCGCGCAGGGTCTGGCGGTCCCAGACCGCCCGAACCTCGACCGGGCAGGAGCGCGGTCGAAGGTCGAACTCCACGCGGTGCGTGTCGCGACTTCGCACCTGCACGAGCTGCGACTCGAACGGCTGCTCGATCGGATCCTCGCCCGCGCCCGGGAACAGATCGCCATCGACGGTGATCCAGTAGCGCCCGGGGGTGAGCCCGCGGAACTGCGTCTCCCGCGCCACCAGATGGTGTTCCGTGCGCGAGGAGACGCGGCCGTGCGCGGCGTCGCGCTCGCTTCTCGGCGCGCGTCCGGTGCGAGGCTTGCGCTGCGAGATCATCACCGTGAAGCTGCCGCGGAGATCGTCCGGGTAGGCGATGCACACCACCAGGTCCCCGCGCCCGCGAAGCGTGCGCAGCGCGACCAGCGCGACCGCGAGCGCAGCCAGCGCCGCGAGCAGACCGCGTCGACCGGCGGGCCGGAGCGCGAACTCGCCGATCCGGGCCAGCCTGCGCTGCGCTTCGTCCGGCAGCGCGCCGTAGCCGCGCTTCAGCCCGGTCTCGACCTGCGGCGACCAGCGCTGCCAGCTCTCGCGGAGCGACGCGCGCGCATTGGGCGGAACGAAGCGATCGAGCTCTCCGAACGACGGTGGCTCCGGCGGCGTAGGCGCGACCCAGGGGCGCGACGGGAGCCGTCGCGGGCGCGACGCGAGCCGGCTCCGGATCCGATCCTGATCCTGCGACGCCTCGGGCGCATCCGACCCTTCGTCGTCCAGATTCCAGCTTCGCGCGGGCGCTTCGGCGCCGGCCTCGGCCTGCGGCGCGGAGACGGAGTCGTCCGCCCACGCCGGCCATGCGGCGAGAAACAGGGCGGCGGCGAGCAGGATGGCCGCCGATCTTGCGTGTCTCGTGATGCGCATCGCGCCACGGGATTCTTCGGAGTCGCGCGGAAATCGATTGAGTGCTCGCGGCGTTGCGTGAGCCCGGGGTACGATGGTCAGGGGAGCAGCCGGATGCGGGAACGGGCCTTCCTGACGCAGGAGATCGATCGCGGCCCGTCCGGGCCGAAGGTCGGGGCGTTCTTCGACGTGGACGGCACGCTGCTGGCCGGCTTCTCGGCCATGGCGTTCTGGCGCGATCGCCTGCTCTCGGGCCAGATGAGCCTGTCCGACGTCTCCGAGAACCTGCTCGCGTTCGTCGGCTTCCAGCGCGGGCGCGTGGGCTTCTCCGGAATCCTCGCCGCCTTCTCGGGGATCCTGCGCGGGACGCCGGAGCAGGAGCTGGTCGAGACGGGCGAGCGCCTGTTCGAATCGGAGCTCGCGGCTCTGGTGTACCCGGAGTCGCGGGCGCTGGTCACCGCGCATCTGCGCCGCGGCCACACCGTGGCGATCGTGTCCGCGGCGACGCGCTATCAGATCGAGCCGCTCGCGCGGGATCTGGGCATCGAGCACGTGCTCTGCACCCGTCTCGAGGTCGAGGACGGAAAGTTCACCGGGCGCTACGTCTCGCCGGCCTGCTGGGGTGAGGGCAAGGCCAGCGCGGTGCAGGAGCTCGCGTCTCGATACGGTGTAGATCTGGAGCAGAGCTACTTCTACAGCGACGCGGCCGAGGATCTGCCGCTGTTCGAGATCGTCGGACGGCCGCGGCCCACCAATCCCGACGCCCGCCTCGCGCGCATCGCCGAGCGGCGCGCCTGGCCGCAGCGGCGCTTCAGGAGCCGCGGCCGACCGGGAGTCGCGGAGGTCGTGCGCACGCTCCTCGCCACCACCTCGGGCGCGACCGCGTTCCTGCTCGGTCTGCCGCTCGCGTTCGTGACCGGCCGGCCGAAGGAGCTGGTCGACTTCTCGATCGCCGCGTGGGGCGACCTGGGCACCGCGCTCGCCGGGATCGAGCTCGCCGTCGACGGCGAGCAGCACCTCTGGTCGGACCGACCGGCGGTCTTCATCTTCAACCACCAGAGTGCGCTCGACGTGCTCCTGCTCTGCAAGCTCCTGCGCCGCGACTTCGTGGGCGTGGCGAAGCAGGAGCTGCGGCGCGTGCCGTTCCTGGGCACGTTCGCG
This sequence comes from Deltaproteobacteria bacterium, assembly GCA_016875225.1. NCBI lineage: Bacteria > Pseudomonadati > Myxococcota > Myxococcia > Deltaproteobacteria bacterium. The sequence goes on along the minus strand of VGRW01000049.1, from coordinate 7,614 downwards.
AGCCTCACCGGCACGGTCTTCATCGACCGCGCGGACTCCAGCTCGGCGATCCGCGCGCTCCAGCCCGCCGTCGACGCGCTGCGCCGGGGCACGTCGCTCGCGATCGCGCCCGAGGGCACGCGCACGCCGACGCCGCGGCTCGCGCGCTTCAAGAAGGGCGCCTTCCACATGGCCATGCAGGCGCGCGTGCCGATCGTGCCGATCGTGATCAAGAACGCGCTCGACGCGCTGCCCAAGCACGGGCTCGTGATCCGACCCACCCGGATCGAGGTCGTCGTGCACCCGCCGATTCCGACGCGCGGGTGGACGCGCGAGACGCTCGACGAGCGCATCGCCGAGATCCGCCGCCTGTACGAGGAGACACTGGCGGACTGAACGGCCCGGCGTGACCGGCCTCACAAGGCCGGAGGCCGATCGAACGATACGCTGCGTTGGGCGCGCCTTCGCGCACGAGACGCAATGACGACCGTTCCCGCCACTCGAGCCTCTACGTCCAAGCTGCGCCTGCAAGCGGCGCCTGAGCGCGAGCCGCTGTTTCGAGCGGTCACGGCGATCTGTGCTGCCCTGCTGCTGCTCGGGTACCGGGTTCGCGACGAGATGTACCTGACTCCAGAATCCGGAGGGGGCTACGCGCTCGGCGTAATCGGGCTCGTCGCGCTCGCGTCTCTGCTGCTCTACTCGCTGCGCAAGCGCGTTCGGGCGCTCGGGTCCTGGGGCGCGCTTCGAAACTGGTTCCAGATCCACATGATGCTCGGCGTGGTCGGCCCGGCGCTGATCCTGTTTCACGCCAACTTCGAGGTCCACTCGATGAACGCCGCCGTCGCGCTCGCGGCGATGCTGATCGTTGCGGGCAGCGGCTTCATCGGGCGCTTTGCGTACTCGCGCGTGCATCTGGGCCTGTTCGGCCAGCGCGAGACGCTTCGCGGCGTGACTGGACGCGCCGACGAGAGCCGCAGCGCGCTGCACGCTGCGCTGCGAAGCCTGCCCGGCGTAGAAGCTTGCGTCCGCGACTTCGAGCGCATCGCGCTCGCGCCGCAAGCCGGCGTGCTGGCCGGAGCAAAGCGCGCGCTCGACCTTGCGCGTCGAACCCGGTCGGCTCAAGCCCGTGCGAGGGCGCTGCTTCGCGCTGCCCCTGCGGCCTCGCTCCCGGCGGGCCCCGAAGCGATCTCCCGTGCGCTTCGCGCCCACCTCGCCCTGGTGCGGCGTGTCGCGGAGTTCGGCTTCTACGAGTCCGTCTTCGCGCTCTGGCACGCGTTTCACGTTCCCCTCGCCGCAATCCTCTTCCTCGCGGCGGCGATCCACGTCGTCGCCGTCCACCTGTACTGAGTGCGGCTCCTGCGGGTCACCGCAGTTTTCGCGCTGGGTCTCTGGCTCGCCGCGGCAGCCGCTCGGGCGCAGACGTTCGAGCGGCTCGTCATGCCGGGCCCGGTCGCGAAGGCGCACGCGGACCTCGAGTCCGACTGCTCGAAGTGCCACACCGCCTTCAAGCGAGCGGAGCAGGATTCGCTCTGCCTCGGCTGCCACGACCACCAGGCGATCGCGGCGGACGTTCGCGCCAAGACCGGCTTCCACGGCCGGGCGCCAGCGGTGGGTGCGGCGCAGTGCCGCGTCTGCCACCCCGAGCACAAGGGACGCGACGCCGACATCGTCGGACTCGACCCGAGCTCCTTCCCGCACGATTCGACGGACTACCCGCTGCGCGGCGCCCACGAGCGCATCGCCTGCGAGAGCTGCCACGAGTCGGGCGCGAACCGCCGCGACGCGCCGGCGGACTGCGCGGGGTGTCACGCCTCCGACGACCCCCACGCCGGCAAGCTCGGCCGCGACTGCGCCGGCTGTCACGGCGAGCAGCGCTGGCGCGAGGCGCGCTTCAATCACGCCGACACCAAGTTCCCCCTCGAGGGCCGACACTCCGAGGTCGCCTGTGCGCTCTGTCACGCGGGCGAGCGCTACGAGGGCACGCCCCGGGACTGCGCGAGCTGCCATCAGCTGAACGACGTTCATCGCGGGCGCTTCGGCCGCGACTGCGCGAGCTGCCACACGAGCAGCCGCTGGAAGACGAAGAGCTTCGATCACGCCCGGAAGACGCGCTTCCCGCTCACCGGAAAGCACGCGTCTGCGAGCTGCGACGCCTGCCACCCGGGCGGATCGCTCGACCAGAAGCTGGCGATGGACTGCCTCTCGTGTCATCGCGGGGACGACGTCCACGAGGGGCGAAATCCCGCCGACTGCGAGAGCTGTCACGGAACTTCGGCCTGGAAGCCCGCGAATTTCGACCACGATCGGCGCACGGAGTTCCCGCTTCGCGGCGCACATCGCGAAGTGAGCTGCGAGTCGTGCCACACGAAGCCGGTCCACGAGCAGAAGCTCGGCACCAGCTGCGCGTCGTGTCACGCCAGCGACGACGTGCACCGGACGCAGCTCGGAAGCGACTGCCGCCGCTGCCACGGCGAAGTCGGCTGGAAGCAGGCGGTCCGCTTCGAGCACGACCTGGCGCGCTTCCCGCTGCTCGGGCTGCACGCGGTGGTGGCCTGCGAGGAGTGCCACTCGACTCCCGCGTATCGAGACACGAAGCAGGCCTGCGCCGCTTGTCACGAGAGGCAGGACACCCACGAGAGCCGCCTCGGACCCCGCTGCGAGCTCTGCCACACGCCGAACGGCTGGAAGATCTGGAAGTTCGACCACGAGACGCAGACCGAGTTCCCGCTCCGCGGCGCGCACACCGACCTGGGTTGCGACAGCTGCCACGTCGAGCCGGTCGCGGATGCCCCCAAGCTCGCGAGCTCCTGCGGGGCTTGTCACGAGGACGAAGACCCGCATCGCGGTTCGTTCGGCTCGAGCTGCGAGCGCTGCCACGGCGAGCAGTCCTGGCGCGACGTGCGGATCGTGCGCTGAGCCGAATCCCGGTCAGAAGACGCCGAGCAGGCTTCCCCGCTTCTCGGCCTCGTCGTCCAGGTGCTTCGCGACCTCGAGGTGACCGGCCTGCCGGGCCAGCTCCGCGGCCGTGAGTCCGGCCTCGTTCTTCGCCGCGACGCGCACGTCGCGCTGCACCAGCAGGTCCACGACCGCCCGCTGTCCCGAAGCCGCCGCGAGCATCAGCGCGGTCATCCGACGCTGGCCTCGCGCGTCGGGGTCCGCGCCCGCTTCGAGAAGCAGCTCCACCGCCGCGACGTGTCCCTGGCCTGCGGCGAGCATCAGCGCCGTGTTGCCGAGGGGATTGGTCGAATCTGCGGATGCACCCCGCGACAGCAGCTCGCGCACGGCGACGGCGTCGCCAGATGCGGCGGCTCGCGCGAGAACCGGCGAGCCATCCGCGCAGCGGGTCTCGGCCGAAGCGCCGCGGTCGAGGAGCGCGACGGCGATCTCCGAGCTCGAGGAGCGGAGCGCCAGGCAGAGCGCCGGCTCGTGGTCCTTGGCCTGCGCGGCCGGATTCGCGCCGGACTCGAGAAGCTGCCGCGCGGCGTCGCTGCGGCCAGCCCGGGTCGCGTGAAGCAGCGGCGTGGCTCCGTCCTGGTCAGGAGCGTCGACTCTCGCGCCGGCGCCGATCAGCAGGCGCACGGTCGAGACCGAGCCGTGACTCGCGGCCCACGCGAGCGGCGTGCGCCGCTCGGTGTCTGTCGCGTTCGCGTCGGCACCGTGTTCGAGCAGCGCACTCACGGCGGCCTCGTGCCCCTCCGCGGCCGCGAGTGAGAGCGCGCTGCGGCCGTCGTTCGCTCGCGCATCCACGTTCGCATGCGCCGCGGCGAGGTAGGCGACGATCTCGGCATGGCCGTAACGTGCGGCGGCGAGCAGGGGGGTGTCTCCGGCGTCGTCGCGGGACTCGAGTGGCGTGTCGCGCGCGATCAGCCCGCGCGCGACGCTCGCCTCGCCCCTGCGCGCAGCCGCTGCGAGCGAGTCCTCACTCCCCTCTGCCCTCGCCAGCCAGGCGGCCGATTCGGCTTCACGCTGCGCGGCGGGAACGCTCGAAGGCGCGGCGCGCGGTCTCGACCGGGGCTGCAGAGCGGCGCGGGCGGGTGGCGTCTGATCGCGGTGGATCTCGGCAGGCGCGGCTTCGAGCTCGGCGAGCTTTTCTCTCGCGCCGACGTGTCCCCGCTCCGCCGCTGCGCGAAACCAGCGCAGAGCCTCTTTCCGGTCGCGCTGAACGCCCCAGCCGTCGCGGTACAGCCCGGCCACGCAGAACTGGGAGCGGGCGTCGCCGGCCTGGGCCGAAGCGAGCCACCAGCGAAACGCCTGCGCTGCATCCTGAGACACGCCGCGTCCCGAGCGGTAGAGCGAGCCGAGCTGGTACTGCGCCTCGGGATCCCCCGCTTCGGCGAGTTTCGTCCAGAGGGACGCTGCCCGAGCGAAGTCGCGTACTCGCGCTGCGGCGCGGGCGTCGTCCGCGGGATCCGCGTTCGCGATCGCCGCGATCGTCGCAAGCGCGAGCGCGAGCGCCGCGGTCCGATTCCTAATGGATCGGCGTGCCATGAACCGTCTCGGTCTCGATTCCCATCGCGCGCAGGAAGGGTCCGGGCAGCAGCCCTCCGGCACAGACGATCACCGCGTCGCACTCGATCGGCTCGATCGCGTCGCCCGTCCGCACGAGCGCGACGCCGGGCCGGAGTTCGACGGGCGCCGAGCCGAGTCGCAATTGCAGCCTGCCTTCGGCCTCCGCGGCCTCGATCCGGGCGCGATTTGCGGGCTTGGCGCGCGAGAACGCATCTCCGCGATAGGAGAGCACGACGCGCGTGCCTGGCTCCGCCGCCAGGCCCAGCGCCGCCTCGAGCGCGCTGTCTCCGCCACCGACTACGAGAACGCTGCGGCCGCGGTATTGCTCGGGGTCGACCAGGCGGTAGACCACGTGCGGCAGCTCCTCTCCGGGCACGCCGAGCTTTGCCGGTGTTCCGCGGCGCCCGATCGCGAGAACGAGCGAACGAGCCGTGTGACTGGCGCGCGAGGTCTTCACCTCGAAGCCAGCGGGCGAGATCGAGACCGACTCCACTCGCTCCTGGTAGCGGATCTCTAGCGCGTTCCGGCGCACGACCTCGGTAAAGAGCTCGAGCAGCGACTCCTTGCTGATCTCCCCGCTCGGAATCGTTCCGAAGAGCGGCAGCGTGCAAGCGGACGTCATCACGATCTTTCCCCGCGGGTAGTGTGCGACGGTCCCTCCGAGTGACTCCTGCTCGAGCGTGGTGAAGCGGAGCCGCTTCTGCTTCGCGGCGAGCGATGCCGACAGGCCCGCGGGTCCGGCGCCGACGATCAGCACGTCGAGTGCATCGGTCCGGCCGATCTCGCCGAGCGTGGCGACGACCGACTCGATCACCTGTCGCCCCTGCTCGACGGCATTGCGGACCAGCCCCATGCCGCCGAGCTCGCCGGCGACGAAGATCCCCGGAACCGCCGTCTGGAAGTCGGGACCGATGCGCGGGATCTCCACGCCCCGCTTCTCGGTTCCGAGAACCAGGGTGATCGCGTCGAACGGGCAGGCCGTCTCGCAGGCGCCGTGGCCGATGCAGTGCGTAGGATTCACCAGCGCGGCCTTGCCGCGAATCAGGCCCAGGACGTCCCCTTCCGGACAGGCCTTGACGCACGAGCCGCAGCCGAGACAGCGATTGGGATTGATCACCGGGTGCAGGGAAGCGGGCTCGGTCAGATTTGCGGCGATCGCCGCGCCGAGTGTCTCGAGCCCTCGTCGCTCGGTCCGCCGCCGGGATGCTTCGTATCCACCGAACGCGAGCGCGAGCGGAATCAGGTAGAGCAGGGCGAGCACGAACGGCGAGTCAGAAGTCATATCGCAGCCCGCCCGAGACCGCGTACACGTACTCGTCCTCGCCGCCGGCGTCGAACGAGCCGGTGGTCCACTCCATTCCAACGTCGCCGAAGAGGGTCACCTTCCAGACTCGCCACTCGAGACCGAGATAGGGCCGAACCGTGAAGGAGCCGTTTCTCGCGCGGGCAGCCTGCGCAGCGCCGATCGGATCCTCGTCGGTGTCGTCCGGATCGGGAAGGAACTCGTCGCGCCCGCGGTTGGTCCGCCAATCGACGCGCAGGCGCGGCAGGACGCGAAGGCGAGAGGTCACGGGGTACCGCTCGTTCACGATCAGCGACCAGGTGTCGGAAATGCTCCCGTCGAAGTAGCGCACGCCGATGGTGCCGACGTCGCCGCTCGCGAACAAGCCAGAGACGACGAGCTGCGGGTAATAGGAGAACTCCCAGCCCGTGCTCGGCATCGCATCGATGCCGCCCGACGCCGGCGTGTCCGAGAGGTGCGAGGCCGAGATGTCGATCGCCAGCTGCACGCGATCGCTCAGCTGCTGTGAGCCGCCGAGGCTGACCAGCGTGGAGCGCGGCGTGCGGTCCTGCGCGAGCTGCTTGATCTCGCTGTCCGAGTACAGATCGCTCAGGTCCTCCAAGCGATCGACTCCCTGGCCCTGGATCGCGTTCCAGCTGGTGAGGATGGGGCTGTTGCGGTAATCGACGAAGAGCGTCGCGCTGGTCCCGGGCCGGATCTGCCAGTTGGCGCTGAGCAGCGCGGTGTTGAGATCGCCGAAGTACAAGTCGTAGTCCGCGTAGCTCGCCATGAACAGGTGGTCGTCCGCGTAGCGTAGCTCCGTGCCGACGCCGTTGCGGTCGAGCATTCCATCGGCCTGCTGCTGGATCGCGAAGAGCTGCGCGTCGACTCGACCGCCGAGATCCTCGCCATCGATGCTGATTCCGTACAGCTGGCGCCCCGTCTCGACCCGATCGGAGTCGCTGATCTCGACCGGAAAGCCGCCCCGAACCGTCACCCGCCACTGCTCCGCCAGACGGCGACTCAGCCGCACACCGTCGAAGCGGCTCGAGACTCCGGCGGTATTGCCCGGCTGTCGCCCGAACGTCGCCGAGTACGGACCCGAGCGCTGGGCGACGTCCAGGAAGAAGGCGCTGACGCGCGTCTCGTTCTGGTCCATGCCCTCGACGAAGTCGAAGCGGTAGGAGCCCGACGCCAGGCCGCGCCACAGGTACTTCTCGCTCCGGGCGCGGGTCGAGACGCTGAGGTCGGAGTAGAGCGACGAGTCGCTGACGAGGCTTTCCGCCGCGCCGCCATCCAGGCTCTCCCGGCGGTACTGCGTGGATGCGCTCCCGAAGATCTCGAGATCCGTCGGCTTGGTCACGGCGCCGCGCCGGGCTCCGGGTCTCTCGGGCGGCTTCGCGCTCGCGGTGAGCAGTGCGTCGAGCCGTTGCCGGACGCGCGCGGCGCCAACGCTGCCAGGGTACCAGCGCAGGTACTCCTCGTACTCGGCCTTCGCATGCGCGAGCTGGCCGCGACGCTCGCGCGCCACGCCCAGAAGCTCCTTCGCATCGATGGAGTTCGCGTTCTCCGGAAGGGACACGACCTTCGTGAAGACGCGGATCGCCGCGTCGAAGTCGCCGGTCGTCATGGCCTCTCGGCCGGCTGCCATGAGCTGGTCGCTGCGCCCGGTCGAATCGCTCGTCTCACTCGTTCGCACCGAGACGACGAGGCTCCGGGGTCCTGCGGCATAGAGTGTGTATGAGCGAGGGTGAAAGGAGAGCGGCGTACACTCCTGGTTGATGAAAACCAGAACGCTCGTCGAACGTCGACGGGCGCAGGAGGACGCCGCTCGTGATCAGCAT